>CAZMHW010000839.1:0-1505 GCA_964566105.1 uncultured Akkermansia sp. | reverse complement strand
CCGGATCGATTAAAACAGCAAGTAAAGGTGTTTTGTTCTTGCTGTTCAACTTTTTTATGAGTGCGTCAAATTTCATTTAGTACATACACCATTTTATAATTCCCAATGTCTTCGCTTACCAGTTTATAGCTTTTTTTAAAATCACTCAACTCAATTCTTCCGGTTAAATCCTTTTTCTCCAGACCTTCAACAAACAAATGTAAACTAAATTCCACCTCTTTTAACCCGTATACTTTGTATAAGGCTTCCTTAGCAGCCCAGTAAGTAAGTAGTTTATCCACGTTATTATCCGCCAAAAGCAGTTCACTTTCATTGAGGAATTTATGTTGTATGTTCTTAACCTTATCGCGCATTAATTCGATATCAATTCCCGTTGGTTCTGATGTGTTAATGATAATCGCTAATTTATCGTGCGAATGCGAAATGGAAATGTGTTCCGGACGATTTCTTAAAAAAGGCTTTCGTTCTGTTGTATAATTTAATTCAAAAGCACTGGTTTTTAACAACTGTTTTAGTAAATACTGCACACCCGCTTTCTCTATTTCGCGCTTTACAGTGATTCCCTCTTGTTTCGAAAAAGAACCTAAATCAAGGAGTCCCAGGCGGACATGTTCATTTATTTCTCTTATTTCTACCACAAATAAATAGTTGAGGATTACAAACTTATGACTTATCTTTGTAATCCTTAAAAAAATATATAATATAACGCAATAACATGTCAGTAACAGCAACAAAGTACACAGCGTACAAAGTAAAAGACATCTCATTAGCAGAATGGGGTCGTAAAGAAATTAAATTAGCCGAAGAAGAAATGCCCGGATTAATGGCGCTTCGTAAGGAATATGGCGCTTCTCAACCATTAAAAGGCGCGCGTATTGCAGGCTGTCTGCACATGACCATTCAAACTGCCGTATTAATTGAAACCTTAACTGCTTTAGGTGCTGAAGTTACCTGGAGTTCTTGTAATATTTTCTCTACTCAGGATCACGCTGCTGCTGCTATTGCCGCTGCAGGCATTCAGGTGTATGCCTGGAAAGGCATGACTGCCGAAGAGTTTGATTGGTGTATTGAACAAACCTTATGGTTTGGTGAAGACCGTAAGCCATTAAATATGATCTTAGACGATGGTGGTGATTTAACTAACATGGTATTTGACCAATACCCTGAATTAGCTGCCGGAATTAAAGGTTTATCAGAAGAGACGACTACAGGTGTTCACCGTTTATACGAACGTATGGCAAAGGGTACTTTATTGTTACCTGCTATTAACGTAAATGATTCTGTTACCAAATCTAAATTCGATAATAAATACGGCTGCCGCGAATCACTCGTGGATGCAATTCGTCGTGCTACCGACATCATGCTCGCGGGCAAAGTGGCTGTAGTTGCAGGTTACGGTGATGTTGGAAAAGGGTCTGCACAATCCTTGTCTTCTCAAGGTGTACGCGTTATTGTTACTGAAATTGATCCAATTTGCGCTTTACAGGCTGCAATGGACGGATATC
>CAZMHW010000838.1:0-1507 GCA_964566105.1 uncultured Akkermansia sp. | reverse complement strand
ATATAAAAGACATTGGTAATGAACTTTTTTTAGAAACAACTACTGAATTTAATTTCCGACACACAATTGAGCCTTTTCCGGCGTTAAAACTCAAACTGGATTACAGCAGGAATATCATTATGATCTTTAAGGAAGTTTATAACAACATTCTAAAACATGCCAGGGCTGAAAGTGTAGACGTATTGTTTACCCTAGATTCCGAAAAAAATCTGGAAATTACGATTCACGACAATGGCATAGGGTTTGATACGGAAACGCTAAAAAGTGGTAACGGCATTAAAAACATTAAAAACAGAGTGAGCAGAATGAACGGACACATCGCCTTTCATTCATCTACCCATGGAAATACTGAAATAAAAATTCAATTGAAAAACAGTTTTATATAGAAATTATGGAGCAGAAAGACGTAATACAGGTGGTTATCATCGAAGACGATGAAACCATTCGTAATGGATTTACCTATCTTATCAATACCACTCCCAACTATAAGGTGGTAAATTCATATTCCAGTGTGGAGCATGCTCTTACCCACCTGTCAAACGATAAGCCCCAGGTTATTTTACTCGACATTGAACTTCCCGGAATTAAGGGAATTGATGCGATTCCTAAAATAAAACAGCTACTACCAAAGACCCACATTTTAATGCTTACTGTTTACGATAATGAGGACAATGTATTCAACGCCTTAACAAAGGGCGCCTCGGGCTATCTGACAAAAAGCGACAGCACTGAAAAAATAATAGACGCTATCAAAGAGGTGGTAGATGGTGGCGCTCCAATGAGCATGAACATTGCCAAAATTGTTATTAAATCATTTCATAAGAACCAAAATTCACCGCTTACCAAGCGTGAAACAGAAATTCTGGAACAAATAGCCAATGGTAAAAGCAGAAGTAAGATTGCCAAACAAATGTTTATTGATCTGGAAACTGTGAAATCCCACATCAAACACATTTATGTTAAACTAAACGTGCATTCGCGCGAGGATGCCATAAAAGAAGCGAAAAACAATAAGTACATTTAGTTTTTTGCAAAGACGTCCTTCCTTAATTTAACAAAGGCATTAAAAGCTCTGAATAAGGGCAGCCATTTACCTTCGGTACAGTTCGTATTTTCTATCCCTGTTACGGTTTTTTGCCGGAATTTTAACTTATTAAAAGACCCTTTTAACTTATTGAGCGGTTAAAAAAAAGGCGCAATTTTTACTATATTTATAAGATTGATTATCACACACTTTCAACAGAATTAACTGAAAACACATTTCAAATATTATTTCCTTGTGTTGTCTCTTCTTTCGGGAAGTTTTCTTTTTTCTCAAAGTTCTGTTAAAACACTTCCTGCACTTATCCGGCCGACGTCTTTTGTGAATGCGAACGACCCTTTTGGAGCCAGAGTATTTATCGAAAATAAGGGTCAGTTTTCTGATAAGAACAACAGCAAAGTGCTTTACGCCATCGACAATGGGTTTGAAAAAATTTACTTTACACAAAAAGGACTTGTGTACGAG
>CAZMHW010000837.1:0-1509 GCA_964566105.1 uncultured Akkermansia sp. | reverse complement strand
GTGTAGAGCTTACGAAGCAGCAAAGAATCCTGATTTTGAGAGAAGGTAGCTGATGAAAAAAAAGCTACGAAAAAGAATAAAAGTGCAGATTTGCCGAAAGAGAAATGAGATGTAAGCATACTATCAACTGAATTAGATTGTTTATCGAATAACAATTTGGTCAATTAATTTATAACCACAAAATTTATTAATGCTATTAATTAACTCTTCTTTTCTGAACGATAATTCGTGTTTAAGTGCTGCCGAACTGAGGGTGATAAAAATAATTTTTTCGTTAAAAAAAATTTCGGTGGTACTATTGGCGATTATATCGCCAACAATGTCTTTCCAGCCGTTTTTAACGGAAAATTGCGAAATTTTCACATCCAACTTCTCCTGTTTGAACAATTGGTTGATGGCATCACCCAGTTTTATGAGGTTGGATTTTTTGGACACTGCGCGTATTTATAAATATTTTTTTGGAGAAGTGCTTTTCATGTCTTCACTGGCCTTAATTACTTTTTCTTTCAACCCATTTTTGAATTCAACCATTTTGGTTAACATGTCTTTGTCAGAGGAAGCAATGATTTGTGCTGCCAAAATACCGGCGTTTTGTGAAGCGTTAACAGCAACCGTTGCAACAGGAACCCCATTTGGCATTTGAACAATACTTAACAAACTGTCCCAACCATCAATACTGTTGCTGCTTTTAACAGGCACTCCAATTACGGGAAGCGGAGTAAGAGAAGCAACCATGCCCGGTAAATGCGCGGCGCCACCAGCACCGGCAATAATTACCTGCAAACCTCTGGCATGTGCATTTTTCGCGTAATCAAACATTTTTTCGGGAGTGCGGTGAGCCGATACAATATCAATTTCATAAGGGATGCCGAATTCTTTCAGGATGTCAGCAGCGGCCTGCATGGTTGGCAGATCGCTGTTACTGCCCATTATGATTCCTACTTTTGGTGAACTCATTTTATTATTTGTAAATCGTTTAACTTAATCTATCGTTACAGTCCCAAAGTACTCAGATATGTATTGCGCGTTTTCCGGCGGCATCGAGGCAAGCTTCTTTCATGCTTTCCGTAAAAGTTGGGTGAGCATGACTCATACGGGAAATGTCTTCCGCACTGGCCCTGTATTCCATGGCTACTACCGCTTCGGCAATCATGTCGGCCGTACGCGGACCAATCATGTGAACACCTAAAATTTCGTCGGTAGCTTCATCACTGAGTACTTTAACAAAGCCATCGGTATCCATGCTGGCTCTGGCTCTTCCACTGGCTTTAAAAGGAAATGAGCCTACTTTGTATTTTTTTCCTTGCTCTTTCAGTTGTTCTTCGGTATAACCTACTGCCGCTACTTCCGGCCAGGTATAAACAACACCGGGAATAAGATTGTAATTGATATGAGGTTTTTGTCCGGCCATTTGTTCTGCCACAAAAGTACCTTCTTCTTCGGCTTTGTGGGCTAACATAGCGCCTTTTACCACATCACCAATGGCGTAAATGCCGTCAATATTGGTTT
>CAZMHW010000836.1:0-1512 GCA_964566105.1 uncultured Akkermansia sp. | reverse complement strand
ACTTTCTGGTTCTAATGGTGTGTGTACCGTTTCTACCAGCGTAGGTTTTTCCATTATTCCCAATCCTACCATTACTGTCAGCTCTCCTACACCGATTATTTGTGCCGGACAAACATTTACTTATACCAATCAAGGCGCTACGAGTTATACCTGGGGCTCAGGCACACCGGGTATTACGACATACAGCACCGGACAAGTGGCTGTAGCTAATCCAAGTATTACGAGTGTGTTTTCTGTTTATGGAGGAAGTCTGGGTTGTAACTCGGCGATCCAAACAACTACCATTACCGTAAACCCTTTACCAACAGTGGGTATTGTGCCTGGTACACCAACGGTATGTTTATACAACAGCATTGGTCTGAATGCTACGGGCAATGCCAACACTTACACCTGGTCACCGTTTATAGCATTAAATTCTCAATCAGGTAGCAGCGTTATTGCAAGTCCCACCAGTCAGCAAAGTTACACGCTTGTTGGTTCTTTAAACTCCTGCACCAGTTCAGCCATGATCACGGTTTCTGTTTTGCCGCTACCAAGTCCGAGTTTAACAGTGTCCAAACCAAAAGTCTGTTTAAACGAAGAAATTACCTTGCAAGGTTTTGGTGGAACCAGTTACGATTGGTATTTACCTCTTGGAATTCATTTTGAAGGAAGTCCGCTAAGTTTTACGGCGAACAATACTTTTTATTCAGGCACGTACACTTTAACTGCGACGGACATTAATGGTTGTAAGGCTTCCACTAGCACCGTGATAGCGGTGTATTCTTTACCGGATGGAGATTTACGAGGAAGTAAATTAGCAGGTTGTGTACCTTTTAGTTCTGATTTCACTTTTTATTCTTCTCCACAAACAAAAGCTCAATGGCAACTTAACTCAGAAATTTTTAAAAAAAATAAGTTCTCTTATCAATTCATTAAACCAGGAGAATACAGTATCATGGGAAATTTACAAGACACGGTCACTACGTGTGTCAACACCAAAACCATTTTAGTAAACGCTTACGAAGTGCCGGTAGCGGACTTTAAATTCAGTTCTGAAAAACCGGTAGAAGGTCTGGACGAAGTACTTTTTATAAATACAAGTAAAGGCTCCGAGCAGATCAAATGGAACTGGTATTTTATAAACAACAACGGCTACCGTTCGCAGAATGAACACACAAGTTATTTATTCCAGGATGCAGGGCTTTATCCTATTGCTTTTACAGTACTCAACAAATGGGGCTGCTCCGACACTGTGGTAAAAAGCATTTACATTGAAAACGATTTTAATTTATTTGTCCCCAATGCTTTTACTCCCAACGAGGATGGGCTTAACGATGTGTTTCTTCCAATCACCCGGGGTGTGCGTTTGTACGAGCTCTCCATCTTTGACCGTTGGGGTGCCAGAATTTTTACCACCACTGACCAGCAATTCGGTTGGGATGGTTATTACAAAAGTGAACCTTGTAAGAACGATGTGTACACCTGGAGAATTACGCTTACTACCACCGGTGCTGAAGCGAAGAGTTATAC
>CAZMHW010000835.1:0-1514 GCA_964566105.1 uncultured Akkermansia sp. | reverse complement strand
AAACAAGGGCAGGCTTTTTTTACACCTGGAAAATCACGGTGTCCTATTACGACCGCTTCAGGATAGCGCTCGGTGAGTTCCACGATCTTATTGAACATGGATTTTTGTTGGTTTGGTGTACGGGTATCTTTGGCTTTTCCTTCTTTATCAATTCCACCGATGTAACTGATACTGATACACTCGCTGTTGTGTGCATAGACACCATTGCTGTTTTTGTCTTCATCTCTGAGTTTGACGATCTCGCCATCTTTTTTAATGATGTAGTGATAACCAGGTATTCCGTTCCATTTTTTTACCCTGCGCCAGTACTCTTGAATACTCTCGATTTTTGCTTCCGGTAAAGTGGCGGTGCAATGGATGACGATAAACTTTACATTTCTTGGATTTTTCATGTTGTTGTTTTTTAATGTGTTTATTAAATAATTACTAATTGCTCCATGCTTCCATCAATTTCCAGTTGACTGCTTTAATCAGGTCTTTCTTGCTTTTGAACCATTCTGTGTCCCTTGAAAAACCAATAATTTTAATTGAGCCTTTTTTCCTTTCGATTCCCTGAACCATAATCTGTATGAATCGCTCACCATTCCACCAGAAAGGTTTTTTGAACGTGATGATGCTGCCTCTTTTTTTGAGGGTTTTTATTTTCAGCTTTTTAGTACCGTATTTTTTAGCTGAAATTTTTTTCTTGTTGCTTTTCATCGGGTAAAGGTTTTAGGGCTTGTAATAGTTTACGTGCTTGCTCTCAACAAGAAAAAACTCTTTGCCATTTTCAAACATGGTGTGATCTCCGCGCCTAGCCACTTCCTTGCCAAGAACCATATTTGCCGGGACAGGTACAGAGGTTTTAGAATCCTTCCAGACATTTGTAGCTCCTGTGGTTATTAGTAGGGGTTTGTCTTCAGCGCCGGACAAAGACCAATTTGTACCGTTCTGTTTTAAACCGATTCTGATAAATTCAGTCTGGAGTGCTAATTTTTGCAGAGGCTTTACAAAACGGGTGAACAACGCATCAGCTAAATTTTGGTTAATACCCAGAGATTTTGAAGCTTGAAAAAATGTATTGACGGAACTGTAAACAGCTTTATTGGAGAGGGCTTTTATTTGAGCCAATGACTTATCAAAATCATTTCCAACAATGTACGTGCGAAGTAACAAGGCTGCTCTTTCAGGGTCAAATCTGTTTGGAAATACAATTTTGTTATAGGTCATTTCCGTTACAAGTACCTGACCATTAATCGTAGGGTGCTTGTATTTTGTTTTTAAAGCTTTTTCTACTTCGCTTCCGAAAATACCATCAGCACCACCTTTGGGAAGAGCCGCCTTACCATGTTTTTTGATAATAGCTACTTGCAAGTTTTTAACCTCCTGGCCTCTGCTTCCTTTTTTTAATGGGAACGCTTTGGATTTGGGTGTCGGGGTTTTTGCAGGTTCTTTAGCTTTATTAGTAGTGTTCGTTTTGGTTTTTGGTTTAGTAGCAGTTTTTGGTTTGCTTGATTTTTTGATTTGTGTAGTAT
>CAZMHW010000834.1:0-1516 GCA_964566105.1 uncultured Akkermansia sp. | reverse complement strand
GTATCATGGTGTACACCAAGGTAAAGGTATTTATTCAGGAGGCAGGGAAAATCATCCTGGCTATTTCTATCGTTTTATGGTTTTTAAGTTCACATGGAATTACAACTGCCTACAAAGAATTACAGGCTCAGAAAGAAAATCTTGAGATGAAAGCGTCTTCAGAAGCAGAAAAAGCGGAACTCAAAAAAATAGAAACACAGTTGTTGGAACACTCCTATATTGGTAATTTAGGTCATGTGATTGAGCCGGTGATTAAACCTCTTGGTTTTGACTGGAAAATTGGCATTGCCCTGATCACCTCCTTTGCAGCCCGTGAAGTGTTTGTAGGCACCATGGCAACCATTTATCAGAGCGAAAACGATGAAAACTCAGAAGGTGTGAAACAGAAATTGCTTCATGAAAAAGATGAATCCGGAAATTTGCGTTATACCAGGGGTGTGTGCTGGTCCTTATTGCTGTTTTATGCTTTTGCCATGCAGTGTATGAGTACCATTGCAGTTGTAAAGCGTGAGACCAAAAGCTGGAAGTGGGTGTTTGCCCAACTTGTGTTTATGTCTGTATTGGCTTATGCTTCTGCCTTTGGGGCTTATCAGCTGCTGTCCTGATTAAACAGACTCTCTGGTTAACACCAACACGCAAATAATTTCCTTTGGTATTCAATTAAATTATTCCAATTTTACAATCTAATCTTTTAAAAATGATCTCCAGAATTTTTACATCTGCGTTACTTTTCCTCTTTGTTTTGGCAGCCTGTCATACCAATAAAAAAAGTACAACAGCGAAGTCTGATGCCAATGAACCGGCCATTCAGCTCGATACGGTTAGTGTGATGGGCACAACACCGGTTAAACGAGAAGTTTACAGAGCTTCCAATACCCGGGAGAATGATATTATTCACACGAAGCTGGAAGTGAATTTTGACTGGACTCAAAGTCGCATGAATGGTAAAGCGACAATTCAGATAAAACCGTATTTCTATCCAACGTCTATGCTTTATCTCAATGCCAGGGGAATGGAAATCAAAAAACTGGAGCTGTATGAGTCGACTGCCGCCAGTGAAAAACTGGCAGCGGATGCGCCCCTTGATCCGGCAAAAAAATCTACGGCCGTATCTTACACCTATGAAAACGACTCCTTAAAAATCAAATTGGGAAGACTCTTTTCCGCAAAGGAAACTTACACGGTGGTAGTTGAATACATTGCTAAACCAAACGAACTTACAAGCACAGGGGGAAGCAGCGCCATTACAGAAGACAAGGGTTTGTACTTTATAAATCCAACCGGCGAAAACCCCTATAAAATGCCGCAGATCTGGACCCAGGGAGAAACCCAGGCCAATTCAGTCTGGTTCCCCACCATCGATAGTCCTAACGAAAAAATGACGCAGGAAATTTTAATGACCGTGGATGAACGTTATACAACTTTGTCTAATGGTTCTCTCATCAAATCAGAAAAACTTCCAAATGCTAAGCGCCTTGATCACTGGAAACTCGATCAACCACATTCTCCTTACCTC
>CAZMHW010000833.1:0-1531 GCA_964566105.1 uncultured Akkermansia sp. | reverse complement strand
CGGTAATGCTTTCTCAACTAGATGAAGAGGAGACAAAATTAAGGCAAGACCTCGAAGAAGATGTAAAAAAATCATTTGACGAAGCAATAAGAATTGGAATTCAGATCAGCTCTTCACTTTTGGACAGAATGAAATCAGACGGCGGTGGAGTTGAATTTATTAAACGAATCTTGCACGATGAAATGACCTCTGGTGAAATGAAATCCGGGTTTAGAAAACTAGAGGAACCCATTCCGCACCGAGTGGATTTGTCCCTAGAGTATTTGACTTCAAGACCGAAATATCAAAAACTATTCAATACCAGCGAAGTTGACTTTTGCAAGAAGCTAATGGAAAAATATCGTTTGTAAAAACTACAGTTAATGTTAACCGGCTGTTTTTTTGAACCCTTCCGCAGTCTAAATTTTCATATTCAGAAAATCTTCTTACATTTGTTTATCATGGTTCGAATCGGATTTCCGACCCTAAAACTAGAATCATGATAAACACAAAAGAAATCAAAAGCAAAGCATTCGGGTATTTCCGGGCTGGTAATTATACTCAGGCTTTCAACGAGCTATGGAGCCTTGGTCTAGAGGATTTTTTGTCCTATGCTCAGTCTGAAAGAAGAGAAAGGAATCCGATTCATTCTAAAACAAACTGGCTCATTGACCCTAAAAGTGCAAACTTTTTCTGGAACGAGTTTGTAATAAATAATGAAATATTTCAAGTACTTTTTAAAGGAGACGGTCTGGAAAACCTGCTGCATTTTTACTTCTCACGAAGCCAGCAGTTCTCGCAAGAATTGATAGAACGGCTTGCTATTGCTCACCCTGAAGAATTCGTTAAGGCGGTTCGTTTAAACGGTGTTTTTCTTAAACCCGAACGAATAAATTGTCTTTGTGTGATAAACCTGCCAACCGGCTTGCGAATTCACCAAGAATGCTGGAAAAGAATTCAATCACAGGAGTTGGACATCTGGAATGAGGTGAAATCAGCGCTTTCCAAAATAGAACAGACCCATGTCGAAGTTTTACTCGCCGACACTGTTATCTGGCTGGAACTTAGCAGATTTAAAAATAACAGTCGTAAGCAGGTTCATCAGCTGGCTCTTACATATAGTTTCTTTGTAGAATACCTGTTTAAGAACATGGAGGTGGATTTCCGGCTGTTGGATGATCAAATAAATAATGAAGCATTCTTTACAGTTTTTACGCAGAGAATAGAAGTGGCAATGAAAGCCGGGGATGAATTTTACAGTTCTCCTGTTTCAAAAGTATTGGGTTCGGTTTCAGTTCTTTTAAATTTTCATAATAAAGTAATCAATCCGTATTGTTTTAACCTTGATTACCGGCCAGTAAAGGAAGGTGACTTTATTTATTTGGAAACCACTCCGGAGGACAACTACAATTGGCTGGTGGATGGAGTGCTTTATGAATTTATACAAATGCGCTACAATCAAGAGGCGGCGCTTTTTGTGGACGCCATAGAAACAGAAGGTCTTATGCAAATCCCGAAAGGAAGAATGCCTGATGACGAAGATGTCAATAGG
>CAZMHW010000832.1:1292-1536 GCA_964566105.1 uncultured Akkermansia sp. | reverse complement strand
TCAGCACCCTTTGTGATTTTAATAATGTCTTTTCTTAAGGAAAAACGGTTTGTTAAAGGAACGTCAGAAGAACTGAATTTACCTGCGGTTTCTGTTTTAAAGTGCGCTGCATGTTTCAGTAAGTCAGCATACAGTTTCTTTTCTTTAGCTGCGAGCACTGTTGTGTCTGCTTTTAAAATAAGTGTTTCTATTTTAGCAACGTTCGCTTCAACACTTTGAAGATTGATGCTGGAATCAACCGAAA
>CAZMHW010000832.1:0-1282 GCA_964566105.1 uncultured Akkermansia sp. | reverse complement strand
CAGGTTAACCACAATAACATTCTGATCCAGATCGGTGGCTTTTTGCCGGGAATAGGCTCTTTGTAAATAATCTCATTTTTAATAAAGCGTTTAAAAATGAACATCACGATAATAGCTACTGAAAATCCTAATAAAGGAGAAAGTAACAACGCGAGTCCGGTGTCTTTTGCTTTGTCCCAGTTAACAGCCGTTACGCCCAGGTCGCCCGGTAAAAAATAAAATGCCAGACCAATCCCTAAGATAGAACCAATCAAGGTATGGGAACTCGAAGATGGAATACCAAAATACCAGGTTCCAAAATTCCAGATGATAGAACTCAGCAAGAGAGCTAAAATCATGGCAATACCGTGATAAGGATTTGAGTCCACTAACACATCCATTGGTAGGAGGTTAACTATCCCCATGGCGACAGCAATACCGCCCAACATAACTCCTGTAAAATTTAACAAACCGCTATACACAACCGCCACGGTTGGTTTCATGGAATTGGTGTAAATTACGGTAGCTACCGCATTGGCCGTGTCGTGAAATCCATTAATGAATTCAAAAAAACAGGCCAATAAAACACAAAGTATTAAGAGTACGGTTAAGGTGGTGTCTAATCCAAACATAAGGTTAGTTTTTAAATCTGTGGCAAAACTATCGGTTAATCGCCTTTAGAATGTTAAGTTAATGTTAAGAAACCGTTTTTTTAAGCTTAAAAGCGGTATTGCATGCGAATTGTTAAAATATTGTCTGCAATATCCTTGGTAAAGCCTGTAATTCCGGTAGTTTCGTTGGTAATCATATTGTAGTTAAACATAAATTTTACGTTTTCGTACATATAATACGTGTAAGTTAAGCCTAATTGCGTGTATTTGATGTCCGCACTGGTAAAACTGTTTCCTGTAGGACCTGCCCCTAAAATATCTTTGCCTGTTACTTTTGTATTAGGATCGTACCATTCGTACTTAACGGCTACCTCGTGTTTGGTTTTGCCGATGCGGTGAATTAAATACGCGTACATACCGTTAAAACTGCGGATGTAGGTGTCTTGAGAAGATGGCAGGAAAAAAGGGCTGCTGCTGTTGTTAAGCTGGCCGGACTGGGTTCCTGTAATGTATTCTCCGCGCAGCGTTGTTGTTCCCAAAGAAGTCTTAACGCTGAAAAACGCTTCTGCCCCGTAATAAACCCGTGGAGCTGTTTTTCCTTTAAACGTTTTGTTGGTGGTATCTGCCATTTTCCAGTCTTTAAAACCCGCCTGATTCGTAGTGATATCATCGTATACCTTATTGTTATGGTA
>CAZMHW010000831.1:0-1539 GCA_964566105.1 uncultured Akkermansia sp. | reverse complement strand
CACATCAGGAGATAACGGACCGTATTGAGCAGTACTGCCCATTTGTACACAGTTCGGTATTCTACCGCAAAGATCCGGTTAAACGCCTGGGAGGTTATGAAGTAAACGCGCATAGTTTTGAAGATTACTTTTTATGGATCCGGTTGATAAAAGAAGGAAAAGCGTGTAATTTTAAAGAACCTTTAATTAAGGTAAGATTTAATGTATCTTCGGTGACTGTGGATGAAAAGGACCGGGAGCCTGTTTTTCTTGACATAAAAAAGAAGGCCCTGAAAACCGGAGAAATATCAGATCTGGAGGGAGAACAGCTTTTAAAAAGTATCAAAAAACTGAGTAAGAAAAAAAAGGAAAGTTCATATAATCGCATGTTGGGTAAAAAGTATCTATGGAATAATTATCAGCCTTTAAACGCAAGAAAACATTTATTGAAAGCCTTGCGTCTGGAACCTTTTAAGCTAAGCACTTACATGTTGTTTGTCCTTTCTTTTTTTCCCAGATCGGTTATTAACAGAATTTATAACATAAAATAAGATGAGGAATTATATCAGAAAGATATACCAAAAAATTTATTATAAGTGGAATTACGATGTTCAGAAAAATTTGCTGGCTAACGGAAAATTACTGAGTCACATTAACAGTCAGAAACAAACAGTCAATTCCCTTGAAGATGTTGAATTTCAGGTTTTTTCGCAGAGAGGAGAAGATGGAATTATTCAATACATCATTAACAAGATTGAAATTCCGAACAGGATATTTGTTGAATTTGGAGTAGAAAATTATACAGAATCCAACACACGTTTTTTATTAATGAACAACAATTGGTCAGGACTCATTATTGATGGCTCCAAATCAAACATTGACTACGTAAAAAACGATTTTATTTACTGGAAATACGATGTTACCGCCGTGGAAAGTTTTATTACCAGAGAAAATATCAATTCGATTATTCAAAACTATACGGATATTAAAGACATTGGATTACTAAGTGTGGATATTGACGGAAACGATTACTGGATCTGGGAAGCGATCGACGTTATTCAACCAAGAATTGTTGTGTGCGAATACAATTCATCCTTCGGCCCGGATAAAAAATTGTCGGTTCCCTATAAGCCGGATTTCGACAGGACTTCGGCCCACTATTCGAATCTGTATTTTGGTGCATCCCTGGCTGCTTTTTGTCATTTGGCCGAGAAGAAAGGATATGATTTTATTGGAACTGCGGGGGCGGGTGTAAACGCTTTTTTTGTGCGCAAGGATCTTTCTGGCCCGTTCAAAACCTATTCGTCCTCGCAAAACTACCGTGAATCGGCAAATCGCGATTCTAAAGGTAAAGACGGGGAACTTACATTTTTGAGACACAACAAGCGTTTAGAGGTAATAAAAAACTTGCCCATGATTGACGTTCAAACAGGTAATTCGGCATTAATTAAAGATATTTTTAAACTTTGAATCAAGAAGCTAAGGTGAAAATATTCATTGAGGCTCATTGTTTTGATAATGAGTTTCATCTGATGTGTGTCCTGTTTTTTATATTTGCAA
>CAZMHW010000830.1:0-1541 GCA_964566105.1 uncultured Akkermansia sp. | reverse complement strand
ATTCTATACTTAATTTCGTTATAACTATTCATTTGCAAAGTAGCATAAAATCTAAAAGCCCAAATACCATCTAAAGTATCTCTCGACTCATTTGTAATTATCGCCTTATTTAACTCTGAGTAGTCGATTTTGAATTTCTCTGCCATTAACCAGAGTAATGGCTGGGTTGCCTCCATCTGAAATTCGCGATTTTTTTCATAAAACTTCTTGAACGTCTCTGACTGTTCAACTACCTCCTGTTTCTCAGCACTGAATTTGGCTGCATTTTTTTCAAGTTTAGAGATGTCTAAAATTTTTGAATTCAATTGTGAATTCACTGAAGATAATTGCTCGTTATAGTTTAAGTTTTGAGTGTTCAATTCTTCAATTCGTTTTTGTTGTCTTTTAGACATAAGTTCCATTTCCCTAAACTCTTCATCCGTTTTCAATTTCCGTTTTTCCCTTGTCCAAACATAAGTTAAAGCGAGAAACCAGTAATATCCGTTCGTAATATTTTTTACAGCAACTACAATAATATAGTAGATAATGATAGATAGAAGCGACCACCACAACGAAGGGATTATCATTCCAAACCATCCACCATGAACGTTAATATATCCCTCAATAAGCGATAGTTTATAGCCTTGGTTCAAATCTGTATCAAAATTTGTCACAATGAAAATTAACTTCCAGTGGTGAACCAGCCATACTAGAAAATAAGTAATCAAGAAAGGACTTTTAAACCGTTCTTGTAAACTATCTAATACATTTATAATTTTTTCCTTCATGCAATTTTAACTTAACTGCCTTATTTTTTTGTCCTCAAGAGGTATGCTAAATCACTTGTAATTTAATAGAATTGAAACTTCCAAACAAACAATTACACTCTTGAAAATCGGATTATTAAATTTTATAGTATTTACCCTAATATTGACTATAGGGTAAGTACTACACAATAGTAAAAACACCACCATCCCAAAAAATTAAATCCTTTGATTACTAAGCAGAAAGCAAAAATTAAGTTGAACTTTGATACCGACAATTGGTTTTATTTCCTTTATTTTCTTTAAAACTATACATTTGAAAAAACGAAGTTTAACCTAAAACCTAAAAAATTATGTCATTTACAGGAAACGAAGACCACAGCATTCCGTTAAGCACCGCATCTGCTTGGACAAAAAATTACCGGGACGCCAACCCAGGAGCAATCCAAGGACATTACTTTGGTAAAGATATTTTTCAGCGTTTCTCACAACAAAAATGGCAACTTGACACAGATATCGAACAACATATAAATAAAAACGCTGCGACAAATAATGATTTGAATATTATTTTACCTGCGGTGTTTGGCTACCATATTATTTCACCCTACTTACCTGCATTTCTCAAACAACATCCAGATCTAAAACTCCATATCAAATACACCCATGGTAGCGCTAGCTTGTATGAAACGGGTGCTGATTATATGATAACCTCACGAATGCCAGAACAGCAGACCTTAATAGTAAAAAAATTATGCGCTTGTAGTTGTGGATTTTATTGTTCAAATAAATATGTCTCAC
>CAZMHW010000829.1:0-1552 GCA_964566105.1 uncultured Akkermansia sp. | reverse complement strand
CGTCATCTGCACCTGCCACCGTATTATGGCCAAAAGCCAGAGAAGCAGCACCTTGAGTAGATGACAAATAGCCATCATCATCCGCAGCTCCTGTGAAGTTGTATACGTTAATAATATTTTTTGTGTTAAATAAATTCAGCACCTGCAAGTAAACGTTGAGGTTGGCAGTTTTTTTGCTGTCAGATTCTTCTTTGCCCCACTCCAATGGAATGTTTTTGTCAAGACGTAAATTGGTTCTGAAAGCCCAAGGTTTTGAAGATCCGTTGATTTGACCAATAATACTCGAACGGCCACCACCGTTGATAGGAATAGCAGTATTCCAGCGGGTATAAGGTGTACCTGATCCTAAGAGGAAAGTTAAGTTAAATCCAACATCTTCGAGAATTTGAATAGTCTTGTCTTTTTTTGTTTTAAAGGTAGGTCCTTTGTAATCTTTTTTAGCTCCAAAACGGTAGTCATAAGACAATACAAAGCTGTGGCGTTGGTCGTAATCCAACGGTTGAAGAACACGTAAGTTTGGTTGACCGCTGGAAGCCAGGTTAGCGCCTGAGTTGATGTTCGAACCAGAACCTTCTGCAAACTGAAGGGTGTAATTTAATTTGATTTGAGATCCACCTGTTCTTCTAAAGTCGAAAGCCATCGATAAACCTTTTACCGTTGAGAAGTCGATATTATCATACATGATGTAGTTTTTTGGATAAGCTCCAACAACTACCCTTTGATTAATTTGATTACGGAATTCTTTGTAGAACGAAGTAATTGTTAAAGACGCGTTTTTACGCTCGTTTAATACCTGTGCAAAACCTAATTCGTAATCGATAGTTTGTTGTGGTTTTAAATTAGGATTGGAGATTACATTGTTTTGACTTGCGGCATTCATGTAATAATAATCCAGTGGATTTAACTGGTTAGCATTTGGACGTTGAATAAGCCAGTCGTAATGTGCAAAGAAGTTAGCCACATCCGAAATAGGGAAAGAGAACCCTAAACGCGGTTGAGGTTTAATGGCTGCAACGTAGTTGGTGAAAGCACCGGTAGACATTTTTTTGTCGTAGTTCGCCGCATCTTTATATAAAGGAATCGGACGGCCATCGGTAGAAGCGATTAAGTTAGGGTCAGAAATCTCATTACCTTCAGAGTTATACCATTTGTCACCATCTCTGTAACCAGTAATTGAAAGAGGTGATTTTCCTCCCTGAGGATTTTGAGCGATATAAACTGCTGCGTCTTTTGACACGTTTGCCGGAATATTATCTGCAAAACCAGCAGGTAAGTTTTCAAGAGAGGCTAAATCGCTGATTTTTGCCAATTCATGCAAAGCATATTTATCCTTTAATACTTGTTGGTTAGCATCGTAACGGTCAACACGGAATCCAACTAAAAACTTAATGTCCTTAAAGTCAAATTTGTCCATAATGTACACCGAAGAATAAATTGGTTTAAAAGATCCAATTGGAAGAAGGCTTCTGCCTTTATCGTCTTTCTTTTCAATAAAGTCGTTTTTGTTGGTTTTAAATCCGGTTTTTTTTCCTTGGGCGGTGTTACCGACATA
>CAZMHW010000828.1:0-1556 GCA_964566105.1 uncultured Akkermansia sp. | reverse complement strand
TTATATTGGAGGAAATGGGTATTTCAACGATTCGTTCCGGCAAAACTGAATTAAAGGCTGAAGATATTGTGAGTGCGCTGATCGCTTTTTCTTTTAATAGATTGTTCCGGTATGAACGAGCCCTCATGCAATATGAACCTCAAAGCAAGAGCTGGTATGAGGCATTTATGCGTCTTTTTGCTGACGGTATTAAGGCGGACATTGCCAAGGAGCCGTATATTTTTATTGACAAGGAAGAATTTATCGAGTTAAATAATAGAGCAATTCCACAAATACCTCCTGAGACGCCGAGGCATTTAATTTCAAAATTCAGTTTTGGTAAAGGCTCTCGCAAAAGGTTTGATCGGTTTAATGTTGAATATGAAGTTTGGCAAAAGCCTTATCTGGATTTAGGCAAGAATATTTTTTGCCCATTAATTTTCTTTGGTACGAACGTTTGGTTCTACGCTTTTGTTCAGGAAGCGCTTGTAGAAAGAAAGAACAGTCATTCCTATAAGAGTGAAACAACGAAAATGGAAAATCATCTGGGAGACATCATTCGGAAAAAAGGATGGGATGTAAAGATGATAAGCGATGAACAGGCCAGTTGTATAATGGGAGATGTCGATATTATTGTCGAGGATCGGGGTGTCGTCCTTTTTATTCAATTAAAAAGAACCTATTTAAGGCTGAATTCTAAAGACCGGTACAACGAATCCGTATTGATTGACAAAAAAGCGGGCAAACAATTGAATGAGGCCGAAAAACACTTGTCGGAAGCAAATTCAGTTTATCGTCTTAAAACCAGACCGGTGAAGTGGATAGTTTCAACATCTTGCGAGGGAATACTTCAGGAAATAGCTGGTTGTAAAAAGGTGAATTATTTTGAATTAATAAATGGCTTAAAGAACCCGGAGGTTAAGCGGCTGAAAGACCTGATAAGGGATGTAGAGCATGATAAGAACTTAAAGAATATGTACAATTCGGCAATAAATACTGACTTACCATGGGAGGCGAAAGAAATGATCCGGTCGATGGGGCTGCCCATTCCGCTTTTTGACAGCCAGACTCATCGGATTTTATTATCAGACAAAAATAAGAATGCGACATCCAGCTACTTTAATGATTATAACAAAGCACTAGAACTTGATAATTGCGGACAGAAGAAGGCGGCGATTGACATGTTTTATCGTTGTATTCAAAAGAATCAAGCGGATGGAGATGCATGGGCGGCTATGGCAAATTCGTTAATGGATATTGGGCAATGGAACGAGGCTTATTTTGCTTTCGAACATGCTATTAAATTGCTTCCCGGTAATCCAATGCTTATGAGGAATTATGGATTAGCTTTAATGGAAGGCGGCCAGTATTTTAACGGCCTAAAGCTGTTACAGGAATTATGCTTGAAATATCCTTTGATGGGCGACACCAAGAGGGAATTTGACCTGAACTTTGACAATTGCCTAAAACGGGGTCTTTTGCTCGCTGAGCAAATTTCTTTTTTGACCAGAATGAAATCTTCAGAATAGGCAATCCCTTTAAAATGACGCTTTGAAGCCATCAAAACGGCTCAAATG
>CAZMHW010000827.1:0-1557 GCA_964566105.1 uncultured Akkermansia sp. | reverse complement strand
CATAACAACTCCTTCCGTAAGATCTTCCATTATTTTAACGATGTAAATATTTTAGGAGTTACCGCTACACCTTTGAGTAGTAATAAAAAGCTACCATTGTATCAAACCTATAACGAACTTATTGTTGGAGAGAGTATTTCCAATCTGATTGAGCAGGGCTATTTGTGCGAAGGGCAAACTTTTTCCTACGATGTGAATTTAAGTTCACTCAGAGTTGGTAACAATGGAGAGTTTACGGTAGGTTCTCATGAAATGCTGTATACCCAGGCTATTATGCAGGGTAAATTAATTGAGGCCTACGAAGAGTTGTCAAAAGGAAAAAAGACCCTCATCTTTAATGCAGGTATTTTAACAAGCCGCGCTGTTTACGAAACCTTTAAAGCTAAGGGATATCCTATTAAGCATTTGGATAGTACTTTCAGTGACAAAGAACGTGTGGATACGCTTGACTGGTTCAGAAAAACAAAAGACGGAATTTTAACCTCCGTGAGTATCTTAACTACAGGCTTCGACGAACCGGAAGTAGAGACGATTTTTTTAAATCGTGCTACTAAATCTCTCACACTCTACCACCAGATGATTGGTCGTGGTAGTCGTGTGCTGCCGAACAAAAAAACATTTAACATTATTGACCTGGGTAATAACTCCCGCCGTTTTAATTTGTGGCAGTATCCTATCGACTGGAATCACGTATTTGTGGCACCACACATGTATCTGGAGCAACGTTACAAAGATGAGTGGGATTACGAACTGGTTAATGATTACGATCTTCCTCCTGAGATCAAAGAACGTTTCCTCAATAACAGTGCCGAAGCTTTTATTGTACGCGACCGTTACCTGATGGCTCTTCGTAAGGGTAAAAAACCGCAAACAGTGGTAGATGAAAGTATGGAAGATCACTTTGCCCGGATTACCGGGAACGCGGCAGATTTTGATGAGGCCATGGAGCTATTTAATTTGCTCAGCGACGAGATGAAATACCGTATCAAACAGTTCGGTAAATGTATTAATTCCACCAACAATCATACCGATTGGCAAAGTCAGACCTACGCCAGTAAGTTACGCAGAAGATTAATGACTTATTACGCGGAATAATGAACGTTAAAGTGATTTATAAATTAACCGGCTACATTTCAGTGGGCATCGGCATATTGGCAGCCTTAAGTATCTACCGCATCCAGTATCTCTATTACGGCATTGCATTGGCGATTTTTGGTTTCATTTTCGCAAGTATCAATATTTTCCTCAACGCAAAGCATTATTATGACCAGGAAAAATATCCCAAAGGTTATTTGGGAATGTTCCTGAGCTCCTTACCGGTCATCTTTATGATGTTGGTTATTTTTAAATTCAGAAAGTAAGAATTTACTGTATAACACTGCAGGCTTAGGATACCCACTCGATGCCTTTTTTCAAAAGACCGAGTGTTTTTTCCTCTTCAGAGTTTTTCTCCGCTTTAAAATCGTATTCCCAGCCTGCCATTTTTGGAAGACTCATTAAAATGGACTCTACGCGGCCATTCGTTTCCAAGCCAAATTTGGTGCCTTTGTCGTACAC
>CAZMHW010000826.1:0-1566 GCA_964566105.1 uncultured Akkermansia sp. | reverse complement strand
GAATGTTTACAGTGGCAATATTTGCTGTATTAACACCTGTATGGCAGTCAAAAAAGCGGTTAAAATTAAGTGAAGGAGTAGAAGGTGAAACCAAATCGAGATAGGTTTCGAGTAAACCAGGATTTGTTGAATTATTAATGCTCCTAAGACCAATGCCAGGTACTCCACTAATTAACAAAGATTTTTGAAAAGTGTTATTATAACTTTTCACATTGCTATTTGTTGCATCTATGCCCTTTCCATGCGAGTCGAAAAGATTGAAATTGGCGGGACTGCTTCCCTCACCTATAGTGATAGCGTACGGAGTTCCAAAGTTCGTAAGACCTACATTGTTTAACTGAATTGCAGTTTGTGAATATTGTCCTGAGTATGGATTTTTAAGCGGTGTAACTGAGTAGCTGACCTGACCTAAGTATGGAGCGGCCAGGTCAGTGGGTGAACTGGTAGCAAATCGTAAATCAGATGTTGGTGAGGCTGTGCCTGTTTGAGGCCATGTCGAAGTTGTGAATGAAAAATCGCGGCAGGTAAATACATTGCTTTTGATAACAAAAGGATAACTTGTATTGGATCTCTGGTAGTTAGAAATATTTATAGAAATATAATTTTTATTAAATGTAGTATTACTAATATTCAAAATATTCGTAACTGTGCTTGTCGTATGTCCAGTAACATCTATCGCGATTTGTGCGTCTTCTATTAAATTATCTTTAGTTTCATGTATCGAAGATACGCTGCCTCCGTCAAGTACCACAATACCCTGCCACATGTTATTATCACAGGTGTAAAGGTGCGAATCCTTGATCGTTAAATTTGCACCGCTTCCAACAGTAATTTTTACATTCGGTCCAAACGTATATTCTCCTCCGCCAAAAGTGAGGGCCTGGTTAGGTTGAATTGTAAAGCTATTGGTTATCATCATGGGGCCATTAAACGTTGTACTTACATTTACCGCAGTTGAAGTAAAAACACCTGAGTTTGCAGGACAACAATTTGTTAAGGTATTTACTGCCAGCGTTTGTGTGGCCATGCAGGTACCATTGCTTGCACTCACCGTATAAATAGTACTTACCGACGGACTCACCGTAATAACGGAACCGGTTAAATTTACGGGTTGCCAGAGATAGGACGTAGCTGGGGCACAAGTACTACAGGTTGCATTAATAACGGCACCGGCAGGACTACCGGCACAATAAGCGGTTGTGCCACCTGCTGATAAAGTTGCCTGTGGTGCAATAATTACAGTTTGCCATAAGGTATTTACGCAACCACCTGTGCCCGTATAAGTAAATGCAATAGGGTAATTACCTGGGGCGAGACTTGGCGGTGAATTAAAATTATAGGTTGTGATACTTCCTGTGGTAACAGAGGATATCCCCGTACCGGAAAATACACCTGGTACCGAAGGAGCATATTGTGCAAGATTAGTCAAAGATGTATTTCCGCAATTGTTGGCGTTCGGAATCACAAAACTTGTATTAGTTGTGGGTATTAATACAATATCATCTATAAAACTCCAGAATATTGTGCCAATCTGATTATTAAGTCCTGTTAATGCCGGATCTGGGC
>CAZMHW010000825.1:0-1576 GCA_964566105.1 uncultured Akkermansia sp. | reverse complement strand
AGTCAGGAGCGTGCGCGCGGATGTTAATTTCTCTAATTGTTGCGAGGTGCCCGCATGGGGGAAATTCCATTCCAGTTTCCCGCTGATTTTTAAACTGTTGGAGCTCACAAAAACACTGTCGGTTTTAAAAAGTGCCGTTTTATTGTCAGCATACGTTTGTGGCTGCAAGGTGTAATCCGGTGTTGAAATCTTATCGGCGATACTTCCCGAAAGCATGGCCCATTGGTTATCGCCCAATGGTGTAATGCCAATGTTACTGTAATCAAATTCGGTTTCGGTGTTTCCCCAGGCGGAGTTGAGATTTGTCTTGCAACTTCCTGAAATGATATTATTGACCTTGTCAAAATAGGTGAGTTTGGTGACCGTCATTAAAAAACCACCGGCAATAAAACTTTCAATTTCAGGCGGACCAACAAACGTATACACCTTGCTCTTCGCAACCTGTTGTGTACCACTTTGTGCATACACCTGCCAGGCATAATGTCCCATACGTTTGATGTTGGTCCAGAACATCACGGGAATGGTTTTGTCGATTTCATCGTCGTTTACCGGCAAATAACTTTGTTGGTAGAAGGCCGTGTTGTTCAGAATAGCATCCTCCGCGTCCTGTGCGCTGTCTACTTCCACCAGGCGAAGGGTGTAGGTGACCAATTGATTGTTTAAAGCCTTGCGGGGTTTTTTCCATTTGAACTGTGAAGCGGAGTTGAGTAGAAATTGAAATTCGTCTACAGGTTTTACAATGTCAATGGTGTCGTTCTCATAATATCCGTAATGAAAATAACAGGGCATGGAATAACCGTTATTCTTAAAACTGCTTCTGCCATTGCTTTCCATGGTCTTAACAGTAAACACATAACGTTTCCCTTTTTCAAGAGGGGGCTCGCTCGTGCTATAGAGGTAATTGGTTTGCTGCAGGGGAGAAGACTGCCAGATGGGAAGAGCCTGGTTGTTGAGGATGGCAGTAACTGGATTAGACCAGCTGTTATTTACTTCGTACAGATCAATCTGGTAGGTGAGTTGACTGAGATTTAAGTTTCCATTTGCATTACTTAGTTGCCATTGAAATAAAATGTTTTGTAAAGAAATATTTTCGACCACACTGCTGCATACGGGACTTAAAATAATGGCCGGATCATTGAGTGTAAGATAGGCCGACGCACAAGAAGGCAGGGAGATCGCTTTTCCGCTTTCGTAATCTACCGCCTCAAAACAAAAGGTGTAAAACCCTTCAGGTAAACGGTTGTTTACTTCCAGCGCTGTTCGGCTAATGCCTGAAAAATTAAGGTTGTTGTAATTAAAATAAAAAGCAAGATCGGCTCCCTGCAATTCGTAGGGTTGGCCGGGAGCCACAATTACCGGGTTGGCAGGTTTTAATCCGGGTTTGGTTTGGATAACGAGACCGTTAGGACCTGTAATTTTTAAGCGCAGTGCAAAACTCCAGGTTGCTTCGGTGAAGTCTGTAAAATGGATGGTAGTTTTGATGTGCGGTTGAAAGGGATCAGCATACTCGTCGAGAAACAATGTTTTTGGATTGTTGAGCACAGTGACTAAAGCCGAAGGATAGGTCTGCGCGTAA
>CAZMHW010000824.1:0-1590 GCA_964566105.1 uncultured Akkermansia sp. | reverse complement strand
TTGCCAGATAGAGCCAAACAATGGTGGAAGTGAATCCTAAGTTCGTTTCTATAAAGGTGTTAAACAAAGGCAAAAAGATCAGTACCAATAACAGTGACACCACACTGGCGATGACACTGAATAATACAGATTCTCCCAGAAACTGAAGAATAAGTTGTTTGCGTCTGGCGCCAATTACTTTTCTCAATCCTATTTCTTTCGAACGGTTCAGCGATTTTGCAGTAGACAGGTTAATAAAATTACAGCAGGCGATTAGCAGAATTAGTAAGGCAGTAGCTGAAAAAATGTATACGTAAGAAATGTCACTGTTTTTAGTCCCCCTGAATTCATGATCCACTTTCGATTTCAAGTGAATGTCAAGGAGGGGCTGAATGCTCACGTTCATCCACATACCCACGTCTTTTTTTAAACCTGCTGTTTCTTTAGTCAAATAGGCATTCACTTTTGTTTCAAACTGTTTGGGATCTACTTTATTTTTCAAAAGCACATAAGAATACGAATCGCAGTTTAACCAGCTCTTTTCATTTTCTTCCTTCCAGGAAGGTTCATTTTTATGGATTTCAAAAATGGTGCTACGCGAAATAATACAATCGAAATTGATGTGGGAGTTCAGTGGAATGTCTTTCATAACCCCGGTAACCATCACGTTTCCGGCATCGTGGAGTTTCAGCATTTTGCCTAGGGGGGACTCATTCCCAAAATATTTTTTGGCTACTTTTTGCGTAAGCACAACAGTATTAGGAGCGGTCAGGGCCTTTTGAGGGTTGCCTTCCAAAAGCGGAAAAGAAAAAACATCAAAAAAGGTGGAATCTACGAATAAGGTTTTTGTGTCATAAAATGTTTTGTCCTTATAAGAAAGTAATTTGCCCGCAAAGGCCAGGCGAACAATTTTTTCAACTTCCGGAAATCCGTCCTGGATTTTTTGAGCGGTGACCGGAGAGGTAGGAGCAAAACGTTCTTCCTTTTTCTCCTGGTAGACCACAGAGGTTACACGGTAAATCCTGTCCGCTTTTTCGTTAAAGGTATCGTAACTCAATTCGTGCTGTACATAAATAAAGATCAACACACAGCAACTGATCCCAATGGAAAGACCAATAAGATTGATAAATGAGAATAATTTATTTCTTAAAATATTCCTCCAGGCTATTTTAAAATAATTCTTGATCATGAATTTTACCAGTTAAAGTGTGGGAAGCTCAGTACAGATGCTTTTTTTGAATTTGGGGATTTGGATTCTTTGCAAAACTTGCCGTTAAATCCAACAAGAGAGGTAAAGGGTTTTATAAAGGTGAGCTCCTTGTATTCCTTTGGATTTATTTTCTGCAGTAAGGAAGATGGGGCCTGGCCAATCCAAGCAAAAAGCGAGGCTAAAAACAGAGTGCATGCAAAGGCAAAAAGAAGCCTGGCCATTGACGGTGACTTTGAGTCTTCCGAAGAAGCGCTTTCTTTTTTTGGAACAACTGTTTGCTTTTGCATGGGGAGTAGCTTAGACTTTAATGTTTTGTGTTACAATTTGTCCGTCGAGCATGTTAATGATGCGGTGCGTATAACGGGCATCGTGTTCAGAGTGCGTCACCATCACAATAGTGG
>CAZMHW010000823.1:0-1591 GCA_964566105.1 uncultured Akkermansia sp. | reverse complement strand
ACACACCCTCTTGCAGCCAATATTCTATCGAAGCAATTAATAAATACGGTGCCATAAAAGGGAGCTGGCTGGGATTAAAACGTATTTTACGCTGTCACCCCTGGGGAGGACATGGTTATGACCCTGTTCCCTAAGTATTATTTTTGTAAATTTGTGTATGTGTAAAGCTGGAATTCTTCACTTACTTTTTCTTGGATTTCTTCTTGCTTCCTGCGAAAAGGATGCAAAGACGGAACCAGACTCAGGAATCATAGCCCCTTCGGTTACTTTTAATTTTAAGGCGATGGCAAATTCAAAAACCCTGGTTCCAAATACGGATTGGTATACCAATAGTAGCCAGGATAGTTTAACGGTTACAAAATTCAATTACTACATTTCTAACATTAAATTGAAAAAGGAAGACGGTACTTATTACGTTGAACCTGAAAGTTACCATTTGATCGAACATGTAGGCGGTAAAACGTCTTTTAGGATAAACAATGTGCCTGCCGGAAATTATAACGGTGTTGAATTTCTTATAGGTGTGGATAGTCTCAGGAATGTGAGCGGTTCTCAAACCGGTGCTTTAGATCCAGGTCATGGTATGTTCTGGACCTGGCAACAGGGATATATCTTTTTTAAACTCGAAGGTGCTTACAATACTCCCACGCAGGCACAAAAGGCAGAGTATGCCATTCACATAGGTGGTTTTTCAGGTCCTTATGCCTGTTTGCAGAAATGCTCCTTCACATTGCCCACAACCGTTTCGCCAAGAGAGAATCATATTTCAAGTGTGTCGTACAATGTGCTGATCGATGAGATCTTTATGAAACCAACCAAAATGGGTTTTGATGACTATTACGCCGCACCCAATGAGAGGACTTTTAAAATGATTTCCGACAATTACGCGGACATGTTTGTGATCGATAAAATCGTCAACTAATGTACCTTTCCCTGAAAAAGTCATTATAAGCGTATCAGAAATTTTTTAACATATTGTTTTGTCTTGATCTGTGTGCATCTGGTGAGTTCCCAGAATGTGCTTATTAAGGGCAGGGCGCATTCATCCTATGCTGGCAAGGTTATTCAGCTTTTTTCGGCCACAGATTACATTACGAACGTTAAACAAAAGGAAAGTCACGATACCATCGACGCTGATGGCTATTTTGAACTGAATTTTCAAACACAACACACCCAACCTGTTTTTTTTAAAGTAGAAAATGTTACCGCTCAATTGTATGTTCAGCCCGATTATGTGTATGGCATTACCCTGCCTGAGCTGGATAAAGAATTTAACTACAATAACGGAGCTGAGTTACCTGTGAATATTGGCGTTGTAGGTAACGATAGCACCGAATTAAACGCGCTCATATTTGATTATCAGGAACAATACAATAAGTTCTTTTTAACGGAAGACGATCGTTTTCTTGCCAGGGCTTCCATGTTTAAACGCACTGATTCCCTTGAAAAAACGTGCTATAAGCGTTATGCGGGAATAAAGAACGAGTATTTCAGAAGTTACGTGGTGTATTCCATTGCGTCTATAAATGCCAGTGTGTCGAGAGGTGAACATTTTCTGATCAACTCCTACATAAATAACAGACCTATACAA
>CAZMHW010000822.1:0-1592 GCA_964566105.1 uncultured Akkermansia sp. | reverse complement strand
CTAAACGAATAAGTGTGTTGTATATAGTTAAAACCTGCGGAAGTAATAAGCTCTGTTCATCATTATAAATCACAAAGTCCGCCTTTTTTATTTTTTCTTCCTGGGCAAGTTGCGTTTTAATTTTTTTCAGAATATCCTCTTTGTTCAGACCGTCGCGCTCCATAACACGTTTCACACGCAGTTCATCATCGGCGGCCACTACAATAATTTTATCGACTTCTTTTTCCAGGTGGGCCTCGAAAAGAAGGGCTGTTTCTTTAATAATGAGTTTGGTTGGATTTTTTTTTACGAAATCTTTAAAAGTATCAATAACGGCAGGGTGTATGATAGCGTTGAGCTGTTGAAGGGCTTGCGTATCCGAAAAAATTTTTGAGCTGATGTAAGCTTTATTAATTCTGGTATCTGAAAGGTACGCTTCGTTCCCAAGGAGTTTGATTATTCTAACTTTAATTTCCGCATTAAAATAAACATCCTTGGCGGCAATATCACTGTTAAAAACAGCGCAGCCAAGAAGCTCAAAAATCTTAGCCGCCACACTTTTGCCGCTTCCAATACCTCCGGTTAAACCTGCAACCATTACTTTTTAAAAATTAGTATTTCCACTTCCTTTGGTTCAATGTCCATCACGGTAATATTACCCGGAAAAGAACTCAAAAAAACCGGACATTTATTTGTCTGCTTGTTTAATTTTTCAGTGTCAATCATGACTTTAAACAGACTGGTGTCTTCTTCGTTGAATGCGTTTTGAATAGAAGTGAACTTAATTTTAACGGTGGAAGGAAAAATATTCACTTGTCTCTGATAGGATTGATGTATGTCTTTTACCGGAACACTCACGCTTTGTTCTACCAGTTTGTCAACTTCAATCGCAATAGAAACTTCTCCTGAGCTCGTATACACTTTTTGATCTGGTTTTAATAATTCCAGTTGTGTGGTAATACTTTTATTTAAATTACTTAGGTTAAGTGCCTGAGAATAAATGGTGTCAATCTTATCGATAGCGTTGGTGTCGCCCCATATTGTTACAAAAGGTGGTGTAATTACAGGTCTTTTATAACCGTATCCTTCCTTACATTTTAAGTAGAGGGGAATTTTAACGGGAACGTTTTTTTGATAACCTGTTTTTTCGGAAAAATAAAGAGTGTCCGGACTAATGTGTTTGATTTGTGTTTCGAAATTCAGAACATTCTTAAAATTAAGATGGGAGGAGGATAGTACATAGTTTTGGTCACGGTTCACGGACTTTAACGTATTAAAATCAATTTCCATCTGTCTGAATGGTTTGTTAAGAAGTATGAGTGCTAACCGGAGTCCGCTTGCTTTTACATCAAGTGACAAGGCTTCAGGCATTTGAATAAGTGGTTTCTTGTTTTGGGGCGGGTTTTTAAAAGTAACCGGTATTTTTAAAGTGTAAGTGTAGACTGTATTTAATGAATGTACGAGCCAAAGGAATGAGGCTATTAGCAGACAAATAAAAAAAGCCTTGGTTTTACCAGGCTTTTTTTTATCTAAAGAATATTTAAAATTCAAATTGGTCAATGTGACTTAGTTTTGATTTAGTGTAGCCGTTGAATCGTTAGAAACGGCATTTT
>CAZMHW010000821.1:0-1598 GCA_964566105.1 uncultured Akkermansia sp. | reverse complement strand
CTCCTGAAGGAGTAAAGGTGATGGTTTTACCCGAGCATAAAATGTTAGGTGTCGCTGATACTATTGAAACTACAGGCGCAGGTACTACATTCACCGAAAACACAGCTGGTGCCGATGTGCCGCAGGTATACGTCGCGGTTACGGATAAATTTCCACTTACGCCGGCTGTTGCCGTGATAGTGCTCAATGTACTGGTTCCTACCCAGCCGCTTGGTAAAGTCCAGCCATAAGCTGAGGCGCCACTCATAAATGTTGCCTGGTAAGAATCAAATAGACCCTGGCAAATGGTTGAGTTACCCGTTACACTTGTAGGTGGAGCCGGAGTGAAAGGAGCCCACTGAAATGCAGTAGGAGAAGAACTCGTCCACAGGCTTTGATTGCGACCCGGAGCAGCAACTCCTGCAGTCCCCGTAGCATTCTCAATTCCTTGTGTGCCATTGTAAGGACTGGAATTTCCAACTACGGCAGTATGAATTTCTATGATATTCGTTGTCTCGTATAAAACAATCTGACCGCTACATAAACTAGTCAGATTATTCCAAATAGGAACGTTGCTGTATGTTAGAATAAATTTTTGATTCGGCGCTGTTCCAATGGTTGTATAAGTTACCGACCCACCTCCTGAAGTTGAAGGATCCAAATCGTTAAAATGAAAAGCCGCTATCGCATTCGGAGTAGCTCCATTCGGTAACAGTTGAGCGGTTTGTGAAGTGCCAGGATTGAGTGCCTGACTGATATCAAAAGTCAGAAACCCATTTGAACAAACAATAACCGAATTAGTAGTAGTGCAATAAAAATTAAAATTGAAGCCAATCGGTATTGGCGAGGTGTAACCATCATCCGCGTTCGGAGAAAAAAGTGGAATTACATTGGTGCCTCCGGTAGGAAAAGCCGAATAGGTGATAGAAGATACAGCATAACTTGAGCACGTAGGTACACATTGAGACCATAATGATCCCGCAGAAGCAAAAACGATTAAGAAATTCAGTAATGTTCTTTTCATAGTATTTGGCTTTTAATTGTTTATATTCTATTCTTTAATAATCTTAATGACCCGTTGCGTTCCGGCACTTTTTACTTTTACATAATAAAGTCCTTTCGCATGAGCTTCCAGATTAATTGTGTTTCTTTCAGTGAGTTCCTTCTGGCTTAAAATCAATTGTCCTGTTGCATTGTAAACCTCCAGGGTACCAGCTGCCGCCGATGCATCCAACTGTAGGTAAAAAATACCTTTGCCCGGATTTGGATAAACCATGGCATTTAAGTTCGTTCCGTTTAATTGTTCAATACCCGTGCATGGATTTACCTTTACGCTCACTGTGCTGGCACTTGCACAACCATGTGTATCTGTTCCTGTGACTGTATAAACCGTTGTTGTATTTGGTGTTACAGTAATTACCGCGGTTGTCAATAAATTACTCCACAAATAGGTGTTACCACCTGTGGCTGTTAAAGAGGTGGACTCCTTTAAACAAATAGCTGTGCGGGTGGCCGCCGATCCTACATTTGGAAGGGCATACACTGTTAACGAACTGATCGCCACATCACTTACGCAACCATTCGTTCCTGTTCCTGTTACCGAATAAGAATATTGTCCG
>CAZMHW010000820.1:0-1625 GCA_964566105.1 uncultured Akkermansia sp. | reverse complement strand
GCGTTGTAATAGTTCACGGGCCAGGTTTAAATAACTGTTGGAAGCCTTACCGGCAGCATCGTGCATGATAATGGTTTTACCAAAGCTTGGGGCTTCCGCTAGTTTGGTGTTCCGTTGAATAAGGGTATCAAAAACCATGTCCTGGAAGTGTGTCTTAACTTCTTCTACCACCTGGTTGGCCAAACGTAAACGACCGTCGTACATGGTTAAGAGAACGCCTTCAATGTCAAGATTGGTATTGAGGTGAGACTGCACAATTTTTATAGTTTGTAAGAGCTTACCCATTCCTTCCAAGGCAAAATACTCGCACTGTACAGGTATGATCACACTGTCGGCGGCAGAGAGTGCGTTAATTACGGTTAAACCCAGAGATGGACAACAGTCAAGAATAATAAAATCGTATTTATCCTTGATCTTATCCAGGGCTTTTTTCATCATGTATTCACGGTTGGTTAAATTAACCAATTCGAGTTCTACACCCACAAGATCAGCATTGGTTGGCAATAAAAACAAATTTGGAGTTTCTGTTTTCAGGATCACATCTTTTGGATGAATACTGTCAATTATACACTCGTATAATCCTGCCTTAACGTTTGCAGGATCAATACCAACACCCGATGTAGCATTTGACTGAGGGTCTGCATCAACAAGAAGGGTTTTATACTCCAGTACAGCTAAACTTGCCGCCAGATTTATCGCTGTGGTTGTTTTGCCAACTCCTCCTTTTTGATTCGCTATTGCTATTATTTTTCCCATCTTTTCCGTTTTAGTTTAAGTTCTGTTTTTTCAAAGTTTCACCAATGTTCATCAGGGTTAAACGTTTACCTGATCTTACAAATTTTGATAATGCTTCCGCTTTATCAATGGTTATTTCAGTAAAAGTATCGTAGTGCATTCCAATAATGGTATTGCATTGAATAAAGTCGCAGGCAATGATCGCGTTATCCACGCCCATGGTGTAATTGTCGCCAATGGGTAAAAACGCAAAATCAATCTGACGGTAATCGCCTATAAGTTTCATATCGTAGGTTAAAGCAGTGTCCCCCGAATAGTAAAAATTTCCCTCACTGCTTTCAATCACAAAACCCATGGGATTTCCGCCATAGCTTCCGTCGGGTAAACTACTGCTGTGCTGTGCAATAACACATTTTATATTTCCAAAGTCAAGTTTCACTTTGCCGCCAATATTCATCGCATGGATATTTTCAACACCTTTTTTCGCCAGCCATTTACTTATTTCCAGATTACTTATCACTTTTGCTTTCGTGCGTTTGGCAATGGACTCCGCATCGGCGATATGATCGTTGTGTCCGTGAGAGATTAAAATATAGTCAGCTTCTACTTCAGAAATATCAATATTTTTTGATAATTCGTTAGGACTTATAAACGGATCAAACAGTAATTTCTTCCCATTAATTTCAACGCCAAAACAAGAATGACCGTAATACGTAATGTTCATAAAATCCAAACAATTGATTAAAATTGTTGTTTGTAAAATTAAATTAATTCCTGACTTTTCGCGACCTTAGTTTTTAACAAAAAGGGGAAAGAATACCACAGAGTGTTAATAAATTCTTATGAAGAAAATTGTTGTTGTAAGCTGCACCAATAGGCCAAATAGTAAC
>CAZMHW010000819.1:0-1625 GCA_964566105.1 uncultured Akkermansia sp. | reverse complement strand
GATATTTTTTGATCCTGAAAAGAAAGTGTTTGGTAAAGGTATCGCATTTAATGAAACATTATAACTTGCCGCATCGTAACGAATGTCCCATCCAAAGACACAGGCAGGGCTTTGATTACATCCCCCTTGAAATGAAATGCAACTACTTACTTTTGTAACACTTGTTGGTGTTACATTTATAGTGTTACCGGCATTCATAAATTGAGTTTGTAGAGTTGCGTTCTTAAATGAGTTCGTAATATCAAAGGTTTGTACAATTGTTATTGGATCCGCATTAGGGTTGTTTAATACACTTAGTTTGCAAACTAATTTTAAATAGCATTTCGGTAAAAAGTTAGTACTTGTTGGGTTTCCATAAAGTATAAAGCTCTGATTCCCAAGGCATTCATAAGGAACGTATTTGGTGCGAAATCTTATGATGGCGTCGGATGCAATGTTAGTGCCCTGGAAATCCTTACTTATAAATTCAAGATCCATTCCACTGTTACTTAACATTGTATTCAACTTCGTTTCAAAACTATTTCCGGAAACCGAGTTAATGCCATTGTAGAAGGGAACCATCGATTGAGTGTTGAGAGAAGTCAAATTACTGAGGTCGGAAAAGATAGCATTTTTATCGTATTCAAGCACAATGGCCGCATCAATCCCCTCCATTTTTAAATTTGATGCCGGGTTCAATAAGTAAGCTGGTGTACTTGTGATCCTAAATTGATGGGGACCGAAATTTGTATTAACGTAATCAGGAATATTGTATGGAAGAATATTACCAGACCAACATTCATTTGACTGAAAGGGTGGCCAATTAATATTGTTATTCACGCTTGGATTCAGATAAATTGGTGTTCTATCGAAAGTAGGTTCCTGAAGTATATTAAAAACTCCTAGTATATTGTTGTAACTGGGTGCTTGTGCCGTAAGATTGTAGGATGACCTGGAACCCGGAACAAATGGATACACCTGGGTAGGTTTAGCTTGCGAAGAGATCTGACCTTGCAATTCAACTTTTAAACTTACGTCATAATTTGTAGGTGGAGGAGGATTGTCTATTATCACATGTTGTGGATTGTCGGCCGAGTTTGTTTGACCTCCACCATAATATAAGTCCATGAATCCAATAAATGCAGCAACATAGGGACTAGCAGATGCAATATTACTCGCTAAAGAAACTAATCCGGCCAATTTTTTTGCACCATCGTCAGCAGACCCTGTTTGACCGCCAAGGCTATTGAATAAAAAGGAAGTTGATTGTGAAATGTTTGTTGCACTCGTGCCATTTACACCACTATAATATACATTAGCAAGATTGTTTATTTGAATATTGCTGGCGCCGATACTTGTATTACTTCCTCCACTTTGAGTCTCGAGCATTTTTTTTACCTTTTCTGAATAGCCGCTCCATGTTTCGTAAGTATTAAATGCTCCTTCTAAGCTATTCAGAACGTTACCCTTGGTTGATACTTTGTTGCCATTCTGTACAAGGTTACTTCCATTGTAGTATGGATCTGGTACTGCATTGAATGACCCAGTTATTTTTCCACTTAGGGATATGTTCGAGTTAGACCAGTAGATAATGGCAACTTCAAGTTCAGGTATGTTACCGCTGAAGCACGTACATGGATCATAGG
>CAZMHW010000818.1:0-1631 GCA_964566105.1 uncultured Akkermansia sp. | reverse complement strand
CTGGTGCACGACCTCATTGAAAATATTAAATCAAGAATATCCTGAAGTATGTTGAATAAAAATTTAAAATCCTGGATGGAAATCAACTCTGATTCTGATTTTTCCATTCATAATATTCCCTTTGGAATTTACACCGATAAAAACGTTAAGCACCATGCGTGTTCAGCAATAGGAGATTATATCATTGATCTGTTTGAACTGGCCGTTGCAGGGTATTTAAAAGTAAATTCTTCTGTTCTGGAAAGTCTTTATCTGAATGATTTTATAGAACTCGGCAAATCCGTTACGAATTCCGTGCGCACTCAATTAATGGAACTGCTTAGTGAAACTAATACCACCCTTAAAAACGACAAAACCGTTTTTAGTAAAGTTTTTAAAAAACAAAACGAGGTGACCATGTTATTGCCGGTGAGGGTGGGAGATTACACCGATTTTTACAGCAGTATTGATCATGCCACAAATATTGGTACCATGATCCGGGATCCGAAAAATGCCCTGATGCCGAACTGGAAACATTTACCGGTGGGTTATCATGGAAGGGCCAGCAGTGTGTGTGTAAGCGGACATTCTTTTTACCGTCCAAAAGGGCAACAAAAACCTGCAGATGCTGAATTACCGGTATTTGGTCCGACTAAAGCGCTGGACATAGAATTAGAAACGGCCTTCGTTGTAGGGAAGTCTACCCAACTGGGCGACAGTGTAAGTACAGAAAATGCGGACGATTATATTTTTGGAATGCTCCTGTTTAACGACTGGAGTGCCCGCGACATCCAAACGTGGGAATACGTGCCCCTGGGGCCTTTTCTTGCAAAAAACTTTGCCAGTACCGTTTCTCCCTGGATTGTAACTTTAGAAGCTCTGGAACCTTTTCGCACAAAAGGTTATGTGCAGGATCCAAAAGTTTTGCCTTACCTCGAATACAGTGGTGATAAAAATCTGGATGTAAAACTTGATGTGTTTTTAAAACCCGAAAATGGTGAAGAAAACAAAATCTGTAGTTCGAATTATAAATACATGTATTGGACAATGGAACAACAGTTAGCCCATCATACCGTTAATGGCTGCAACATCAATGTGGGAGACCTCATGGGCAGTGGCACTATCAGCGGACCAGATCCTAAAGAATATGGCAGTTTGATGGAATTAACCTGGCGCGGAACAAAGCCCTTAAAATTAAAAGACGGAACCGAGCGGAAATATGTGAATGATAACGATACTATTATTATAAGAGGTTATTGTGAGAAAGAAGGTTTGCGTGTTGGTTTTGGAGAATGTGTGGCGAAAGTTTTGCCCGCCAAATAATTTTAACACATGTAAATTAGTTGGCTTTGCTTAAGCGCAAGAGTTCAAATAATTCTGTCTGATCTATTTCTTTTACTTCTCCGGGTTGCATGGCACCCAGTTCCAGATCTTCAATTTTGGTACGAATAAGACGTTTACAATCGTGTCTTACTGCCGAACACATTTTTCGGATTTGCCTGTTCTTACCTTCGGTTAATACGAATTCCAGCCAGGAATGTGGTAAAAACTCCTTAAAGGTATGTGCACGATCGGGTAGGTTATCAGGTTTATTTACGAGAGTCACTTCACATGGAAGAGTAGTGTAAATACCACGTTTTTTAATAACGATA
>CAZMHW010000817.1:0-1633 GCA_964566105.1 uncultured Akkermansia sp. | reverse complement strand
CTGTTGGGCCGTCGTCGAAAATATGACCTAAGTGACCGCCACATCTGGCACATACAATTTCAGTGCGGATCATGCCGTAAGAAAAATCCTTCACTTGTTTTACTCTGTCTCCACCGGCAATATTGTTGTCGAAACTTGGCCAGCCGCAATGACTGTCAAACTTCTGATCACTGGTAAATAATTCTATTCCACAACCAGCACAGCAATATGTTCCCTTTTGTGAAAAATTATTGTATTCTCCGGTTCCCGGACGCTCCGTTCCTTTTTTTCGGAGAATTTCGTATTGCTCCGGAGTCAGCGTTTTTTTCCATTCCTCGTCTGTTTTGTTATAGCTCGTTTCCATAGGTGTTTTTTCTTTTTTAGAATTTGTATTTTCTGTTGAGGATTTAGTTTGTGGTGTCTGGCAAGAAACCAGACCAAACATAAATACCATGGCAGAAGTTGAAATTAAATGTTTCATGAGTGGTGTTTATCAAATATACGAGAATAGAAAAGTTCCGGTTTTTGATTTACATTAATTAACGATTGTATGAAAGTACTACCAAATGCCCTTGTAAACTGCTTAAGAATTTGGCCTATAACTCCTGCGAACTATCTCTGAAACTGTCTGTTGCCTTCTGCACATTCTGGATTGAATATTGCCAACTGCCTACTGCCTTTTACTTCTCTCCTTAATTTCGTTTAGCAACTGTTCTTCACATCCACTCTTTGTTTTAATGTGAATAAAGGATCCATTGCCTTTGTTCGCAATGTCTTTTAAGTTCTTTAGCGCTTCCCGCTCATCACCAAAAGCCACAGTGCTCAATATTATTTTTTTATGCTCCTGCTTTTCTTTCCACTTCAGATAATCTTCCCGTTCAAATTTAAATTGGCCATCCGTCGCAATGATTATTTGATTGTTGCCTCCTTGTATAAAATGTTGCTGAGCCATTTGCTGACTGAAAAGAATCGCCGTTTTTCCGGAAGTCATTCCTTTTGCCTTAAGACTGTCAACCAGCGCGTGCAGCGTTTTTTTATCTGAACCGCTCACAGCTTCTTTCAGAACGTGGACTTTAGAAGCATAAGTAACAAGAGTGATGGTGTCAATTTTGCGCACTTCGTCTATCAGCTTATGTAAGGCAAGTTTCATGAGAGGAAGTTTTAAAGAGTCACGCATAGAACTACTCACGTCAACCAAAAAAAGAATATTGTTCGGTTTGTAATCGCTCTCTGAAAATCCGGTTATTTTTTCTTTTTGTACCGGCGTTGATTTTGGTAATTCCATTAGGGTTTTAGTGGGAACGGGAACAGGTCTGTCCTGTTTAACAACCGGGGGATCACTGCCGGGCATTTTGTTGGAGTTGTCTCTTTTGTTGTTTTCAGGCTGAACAAGTATAGGTTCATTTTTAACGGCAGTAGGGGAGGGTCTCTTTTTTCCAAAATACACGCAGGCCATTCGGTCGTTGGTTTTTACTTTTCTTAAATTGCCTGTTAAATTGAGTTGGTAAGGTGTTTCTTTATCTGTGGAAATAAGTTTTATTTCTTTATTGAATTTTCCGTTTTCTTCAGGTATAAAAGAGATTACCAATAAACACGTGTCGTTTGGCAGAAGCGTTTTTTTGGAAGTATACACCTTCACACCCCTGTCAGCATC
>CAZMHW010000816.1:0-1636 GCA_964566105.1 uncultured Akkermansia sp. | reverse complement strand
GTAAGAACCACGTCTTTAACGCCACTCTCCGCTATTTTTTTAGCATTGGTCAACACGTTTTCAATGGTATCGCTCCTACTCTTGCCTCTTGCCAGAGGGATGGTGCAAAATGTACAACTGTAATCACAGCCATCCTGCACTTTTAAAAAAGAACGGGTTCTATCTCCCACACTAAAAGCGTCCACAAAAAAATCTGCCTCCGAAATTTCGCAATTATGGATCCGGGCGTGAGTCTGTTTACCCGAAAGGTCAATGTAATTTAACAGTTTAAATTTTTCAGTAGCTCCTAGCACCACATCCACCCCTTCAATATTCGAAATTTCCTGTGGTTTTAACTGGGCGTAACAACCCACCACCGCTACAAAAGCTTCAGGATTATGCCCTAAAGCCGTTTTTACAATAGATTTACATTCTTTATCCGCGTTTTCTGTTACCGAGCAGGTATTGATCACGTAAACATCCGCTGCCTCATCAAAACTCTTTTTCACAAAACCCTTTTCCTGAAACAACCTGGCGATAGTGGAAGTTTCAGAGAAATTAAGTTTGCACCCAAGGGTGTGAAAAGCAACAGTTTTTCCGGTAAAAGACATGGCGCAAAGATACTAAATTTTAAAAACAGGGCGTAAAAAAGAATGGCATACCGTGCAACCAAATGGTAAGTTACCACCTAGTAACTTACCATTTGGTAACATCCAAAACTCTTGGTATATTTACAGTGATATGCAAACACCTTTTAATTTTGGACGGACGGTTAAGAACGAAAGTTTTACCAACCGCGAGCAGGAAATAAAAAAACTGGCCTCTAATTTTGAAAACAGAATTAACACCATCATCGTCTCGCCACGCCGCTGGGGAAAATCTTCCCTGGTCGAAAAAGTGGCAACTCAGGTAAAATCAAAAGATCTGAAGGTTGTTAAAATTGATCTTTTCGGCATTCGCAGCGAAGAGGAATTTTACAATGCCCTGGCCAATGCGGTCATAAAAGCATCTTCAGGCAAAGTAGAAGAATGGCTGGAATTAGGAAAAAAATTTCTAAAGACCATTACCCCAAAATTTACTGTGGAACTTGGCGACAAACAACATTTTAATTTGGAAATGGACCTGGAGGCCATGAAAAAAAACTACAGGGAATTGTTAGATCTTCCTGAAAAAATAGCCAGGGAAAAGAACCTGAACATGGTGATTTGTATCGATGAATTTCAAAACATTTCCACCTTTAACAACTCTGCGGCCATTCAAAAACGCTTACGCAGTGTCTGGCAAAATCACCAGGCTGTCAGTTATTGCCTCTATGGCAGCAAACAACACATGATGATGGAATTGTTTAACAAACAGAGCAACCCCTTTTATAAATTCGGAGAGTTGATGTATTTACCGAAAATAAGCGAAACCAAATGGGTTTCTTACATCAGCAAACAGTTTTTGAAAACAAAGAAAAAGATCAGTGCCCAGCAAGCTCTCAAGATCAGTGAATTGGTAAAATGTCACCCCTACTACGTGCAGCAACTCAGTCACCTGGTATGGATAAATACGGAACTGGAAGTAAGTGACCAGATCATCAGGCAGAGTACACAGGAACTGATCGACCAGAATGCACTTTTGTATTTTAAGGAAGCCGAAGAACTTAACAACACCG
>CAZMHW010000815.1:0-1637 GCA_964566105.1 uncultured Akkermansia sp. | reverse complement strand
CCCGCTCCACTTTGCATTTATTTTTTAGCTATTTCTGTTGTATGTTAACCTGTTAAGCGTGTTTTATGAACCAGTTTTACTGCGTACTCTATCACGTTGTCGGCAACCGGAATTTTGCGGATCAGATCCTGAAAGAACACGATTTCTTCGGCGTTTAAAATCTTATTTAATTTAGCTTGTTTACTGGTAGTAGTTAATTTAACCACCTGCATTTATTCACTAAACTTCGGATAGTCAAGCCAGACATTGAACATAAACCTGTCTAACTGAGCTTCCGGCAGAGGATAAGTTCCCTCCTGCTCGATTGGATTTTGAGTAGCAAGAACAAAAAACGGATTATCGAGCATGTATTTTTTTCCGGCAGCAGTCACTTGTCTCTCCTGCATAGCCTCAAGCAGGGCTGCCTGGGTTTTTGGCGGAGTACTGTTAATTTCATCGGCCAGAATAATATTAGAAAACAGAGGGCCTTTTATGAATTGAAAATGCCTTTGCTCATCCAGAATTTCGCTCCCAATAATATCACTTGGCATTAGATCAGGAGTAAATTGAATCCTGTTAAACGTCAAACCAAGGGCATCCGCTATGGTGTTTACCAATAAGGTTTTTGCTAAACCCGGTACACCTACCAGCAAACAATGTCCCTTACTAAATACAGAAATAAGCACATTTTTTACCGTTTCGTCCTGGCCAACAATTACTTTGGCAATTTCAGCGGTGAGTTCCTTATGCTTGGATACAAAGCCTTCAATAGCTTCCGTATCGTTTTTATAAATCATAGACATAGGCTATAAAGATACATATAAAATTAAATGGTTATTCGTATGAATTGGTGTTTACCTGGGCGCGTTTTCTGAAACTCAGGGAAAAATAGGTCAGCAGGTCGTTGATATTGTCCTGATCGCTCTTTTTTGAATCAATAAAATAATTTCCCTGCACCAGTTCAATTCTGGAACTGATGGGTTCTTTTGAATCTTTCACAAAAAGTATGCTCCATTGTTCTTCCTCATTTTTTGACTTAATTCCTTTATAGATGTAGATTGTTCCTTTCTCATATTTATTGGTAGCTCTTACCTCCTTTACAAGAATCAAACTGTCTTTTTTAAACTTGTCTTTATCGTAGTTGTAAAAGTTACTGAGCTGTTTGTGGCTCATAATTACCGATTCAATTAAACTAGACTGACTGAGGTATTTTTTGTCGAACTTGTCCGTTAATTTTTCCTTTTCCAACTCACTATAAAAAAAGGCTCTGGTGTATTTGTTACGGCTATAATAACTCACCAATGTGTCATTCCATACAATGCCATTTTTCAGCAAATGGATGGTAACAGGCATATTAATACTTTGGCTTTTAATTTTAGCGAGTTTGGTAAAAAAGAGCTTTGTTTTATCGTCTGTTTTATAGAAAGGTGTCAGTAGCCACGCGTAATTTACGAGTGCCGGGCGGTTAAAAGACTCTAAGGACCGGAGGTAGCTGGAGCCTTTATACAAATTATTGTTAGACAGACCTTCCAAACTCCCTTTTATACTTTCAGCAAGTTCTTTGGCGTTTTTTTCAAGATAATCAAAACTTCCCTGATCGTTTCCTGAACTGGTTTTAATGCTTGCCGGGTTATACCGTTTCAAAGCCAGGTTAGCAT
>CAZMHW010000814.1:1389-1638 GCA_964566105.1 uncultured Akkermansia sp. | reverse complement strand
GCCTGATAGAATGGGGGAAGTAAAGTTAAAGTTTAACACAAGAATTTAATAATAACGGAAATGAAAGTTAGAGCATCCATCAAAAAAAGAAGCGTAGATTGTAAGATCGTTCGCCGCAAGGGTAAATTGTACGTAATAAACAAAAAAAACCCTAAATTTAAACAAAGACAGAAGTAATTTTTATCTTTGCAAACGTTTTTTAATAATTATATTTAATAAAAATGGCACGTATAGCTGGTATTGATTTAC
>CAZMHW010000814.1:0-1379 GCA_964566105.1 uncultured Akkermansia sp. | reverse complement strand
TGAAGCTGGAATTCACGAAGATAAAAAAGTAAGCGAGTGGACTGACGATGAGCAAAACGCGATCCGTAACCTTATCAATAACAACTTTAAAATTGAAGGTGCTTTACGTTCCGAGACTCAATTAAACATTAAACGTTTAACTGATATCAACAGCTACCGTGGTATCCGTCACCGTAACAGCTTGCCTGTGCGTGGACAACGTTCGAAAACCAACGCGCGTACCCGTAAAGGTAAACGTAAGACAATCGCTAACAAGAAAATGGCGACTAAATAATAACTAATTACTATAAGATTTAGATACAAATGGCAAAACAACCAACAGCCGCTAACAACGCAAAAGCTACGCAACGTAAACGTACCGTTAAGGTAGAAGCAATTGGCGAAGCTCACATTAGCGCTACTTTCAATAATATTATTATTTCATTAACCAACATGAGCGGTCAGGTTATTTCCTGGAGCAGTGCTGGTAAAATGGGATTCCGTGGTTCTAAAAAGAACACTCCTTATGCAGCTCAAATGGCAGCTCAGGATTGCAGTAAAGTGGCTCACGAAGCCGGTTTACGCAAGGTAAAAGTTTACGTTAAAGGCCCGGGTGGCGGAAGAGAAAGCGCAATCAGAACGATTGCAGCATCTGGAATCGAAGTATCCGAAATCATGGATATCACTCCAATTCCTCACAACGGATGTCGCCCACCAAAACGTCGTAGAGTTTAATAAAAATCAAAAAAAGCCGGTCCCGATTCACGTCGGGATTTGGAGTTGTTAATCTATAGGGTTTTCAACTTAAATAATAACCCGGTTAAACTAGATCCATTGATCAGTTTAGCCACAATTAAAAACAATTATTTAAAATGGCAAGGTACACAGGTCCAAAATCAAAAATCGCTCGTAAATTCAGAGAACCAATCTTCGGTCCGGATAAAGCGTTAGAAAAGAAAAACTACCCTCCGGGGCAGCACGGTAACACAAAAAAACGTGCCAAACAATCTGAATACGCAGTTCAGTTGATGGAAAAACAAAAAGCTAAGTATACTTACGGTATCTTAGAAAAACAATTTGCAAGAACATTTGATAAAGCTGCACGTTCACACGGTATTACCGGTGAGGTGTTGTTACAATTAATCGAAAGTCGTTTAGACAACGTGGTTTACCGTTTAGGAATTGCTCCTACACGTCGTGGAGCCCGTCAATTGGTTTCTCACGCGCATATTACCGTTAATGGCAGTATGGTGAACATCGCTTCTTACACCCTTAAACCAGGTGATGTAGTAGCTGTTCGTGAAAAATCAAAATCTATGGAAATTATTACAAATTCCGTATCCGGGGCTGTAAACAAACACCCTTGGTTGGATTTTGATAAGTCAACTTTAAGCGGAAAA
>CAZMHW010000813.1:0-1645 GCA_964566105.1 uncultured Akkermansia sp. | reverse complement strand
GCGGGTATCCCGCTCCTCTGCTTTGGCAAGTAAAGCCACCGGTTACCCTATCGCGCGCATTGCCAGCAAACTGGCTATTGGCTATCAATTGGATGAATTGATCAACCAGATCACCAAATCCACTTCTGCTTATTTTGAACCGACATTAGACTATGTGATCGTAAAAATTCCGCGCTGGAACTTCGATAAATTTAAAGGCTGTAACCGCGAATTGGGTTTCCAGATGAAGTCTGTGGGTGAAGTGATGGCTATTGGAAGAAGTTTCCAGGAAGCTCTTCAAAAAGCGTGTCAGAGTCTTGAAATTAAACGTAACGGTTTAGGTGCAGATGGCAAAGAGATCACCGATCAGGCAGAATTGCTGCGTGCTCTGGAACGTCCAAGCTGGAACAGGTTATTTATGATTTACGATGCCATGAAACTGGGCATCTCCATAAAAACCATACAGAAACTGACCCGTATCGATATGTGGTTTCTGCAGCAGATCGAGGAAATGATCGCGCTGGAAAATGAAATTGAAAAATACGATCTGAAGAGCCTTTCTAAAGATTTATTATACGAAGCAAAGCAAAAAGGCTACGCCGACAGGCAAATAGCGCACTTGTTGCGTTGCAAGGAAAGTGAAGTTTATACAAAACGGAACGATCTGGGCATTAAGCGTGTTTATAAACTGGTAGATACCTGTGCCGCGGAATTTGAAGCGAAAACACCTTACTACTACTCTACGTTTGAAGATGAAAATGAAAGTGTAAGAAGTGATAAGAAAAAGGTAGTAATTCTGGGAAGTGGTCCTAACCGCATTGGCCAGGGAATTGAATTTGATTACAGCTGCGTGCATGGTGTATTAGCAGCAAAAGAATGTGGTTATGAAACCATCATGATCAACTGTAATCCGGAAACCGTGAGTACAGATTTTAGCACCGCCGATAAATTGTATTTTGAACCTGTTTTCTGGGAACATATCTACGACATCATACTTCACGAAAAGCCGGAAGGAGTTATTGTTCAATTAGGTGGACAAACAGCTCTTAAATTAGCTGAAAAGCTTGACAGATATGGTATTAAAATCATTGGTACCGATTTTAAATCACTCGATCTTGCCGAAGACCGCGGTAGTTTTTCTACGCTCCTAAAAAATAACAACATCCCCTACCCTGAGTTTGGTGTGATTGAAGATGCTGAGGAAGCTATTACGCTTTCTAAGAGACTTGGATTCCCTTTGTTGGTACGTCCAAGTTATGTACTCGGCGGTCAGAGTATGAAAATCGTGATCAACGAGCAGGAACTGGAACAACACGTGGTGAAGTTATTAAACGATCTGCCAGATAATAAAGTATTGCTGGATCACTTCCTGCAGGGAGCTATTGAGGCGGAAGCAGATGCCATTTGCGATGGAAAGGATGTTTATATCATTGGCATTATGGAACATATTGAACCTGCTGGTATTCACAGTGGCGACAGTTATGCGGTGCTTCCTCCTTTTGACTTATCCGATGATGTGATAAAACAAATTGAAACTCATACCAAAACAATTGCTCTGGCTTTAAACACAGTTGGTTTATTAAACATTCAGTTTGCTGTAAAAAATGGTAAAGTTTTTATCATCGAAGCAAATCCTCGCGCATCTCGCACAGTTCCGTTTATCGCT
>CAZMHW010000812.1:0-1648 GCA_964566105.1 uncultured Akkermansia sp. | reverse complement strand
GCTACATAGGCATTGATAAGATTGAAGGTAGTTTTTATAACGTAATGGGTTTGCCGGTAAAGGATTTGTATGAGGAGTTGATTAAATTCTGATGTATGTAGAGGATGGAAAAAAGTATATTTTTTGTTTAAGCCTTTGTTTATCTTGGTCTTCATGCCTAGAAGCCCTATAAATTTCCAACCAAGTTTAATTCATTCTACGATTGTAAACCGCAGGTTGCTTCTGATAAGATAATGAACGATCCGGAGATGTGTGAAAAAGGGACCGTCATTAGGTCTTTTGTTGTTGGGTATCTATAATGAGCAATATATGCTCGATAATAATCGTATATATATGGATTAGGGAGAGGTGGAAGAGTATGGTGTACCGGAGAATATTGGTCAATTGAATAATAAGAATATACAGGAATGCATGCGCAAGAGCAGAAGTGTGGGACAGCAAGCATATTCTTTTGCAATTGAATGCCTTAAAACTGACGGATTAACTTTGACCCGTTGCTGCAGTGGCATGAAGATAATGATGCCATGACTCAAGTAAATCAATTTTCACGATCTTATAAAAATCGGATGGTTTAGAAGAAAGAAGACATAAAGTTTATAATCTTTATTCAATCCATCCACGTGCCATCGAACGCAATAGCTATGTGAAAAAGGCTATGGATTGTCTTGGTACTAGCGGAACTGATTTTTTCTTGGATTCACTTTTCTTTTTTAAACTTAAAAACCTGCAAAAGGAGAACGGAAGAAAATTGTTATGGAGGGGGGTAGGTTTAATAAAGTGACTAGCTTAGTTCTAAATTACACGTATAGAAGTTAATAGATTTTTGAAAAGAGGGCCTAAAGTTTAGGCCCTCTGTTTTAATTTTTGATGATTCTTTTAGAGAATGTCATTCCTTTGTACTCAATCTTGATTACGTACATGCCATTGGGTAGGTTTGTAATATCAAGTTTGTTTTCAAAAGACTCAGGGGAGTTGATTTGAAGTAAAGTAGTGCTGAGGAGATTTGTCACAGAGATTGACTTTGGATACTCAGTAGCATTTTTCATGCTCACTAATATCATTCCATTTGTAGGGTTTGGAACAATAGAGAAGTCAAAATCACTTATTCTCTCATTATAGAGAATGTTAGGAATGGTAGTATCCAAATTTGGTTGAATTGGGGACGAATTACCTGTGGTTTCGGTAGAGTCGAGTGATCTACTTGGTCTCAACGCGCCTTGCACACCGCACATATTGTTAATGTTAGTTGAACTTGCTTCAAGGTTAGAAATAGGGGCGGGCGAATTACATCCAAGCATATGACTTACAATTGAGCCTGAATTATCAATAAGGAGACGAGTTTCACCATTAATATCGACCTCGGAAGTATTTGGAATACTTATTTCATGGCCAGCTCTAATATCGTTAGTATTGATAAAATTAAATGAGCCATTAAAAGTAATATCGTTGGCAGCGTATATTTTGGCTACATTGCCATTTGTACCGGCATTTAACGCAGTACCTATTATATGATTTGTATTAGGTGTTGAGAAACTTATATTATTCCCCGAAACGTAAATAAATCCAAGAGGTACATCGTTCTGAATGACAATATTGGAAGATGAAGTTATGTAAGATGGATTGATATTATTTGATCCTGAAAAGAAAG
>CAZMHW010000811.1:0-1649 GCA_964566105.1 uncultured Akkermansia sp. | reverse complement strand
GGTAATAAATACCAGAGCAATGTTATACCGGATACAAAAAAAATGAGAACGGTATAAATTAATTTTTCTTTTTTGAAATAATAGCTTAGGTCTGACCACGACTTGTTTAAGAAACACAGGATCAACATAAATAAGATTGAGAAATACAGCACGTAAAATCCAGTGTAGGCAACACTGTAAAATTGAACGACCAGTGCGCAGCAATACATGGAAAGGTAGCTGAGCGAAGGGCTAACAACCATTTTATGAGCTGCGTAAAAAACAACTGGAACCATAAAACGAATACTCATTTGCGCGTAACCAAGTTGCCCCAGGTTAAAAATAGAAAAGGCGAAAATATAGGCAAGTACCGCTGCGACATCGTTTCGCCCGAACCATTTTTTTAAGACAAGATAACTGATCCAGTAGTTCAGGCAGCAAACACAAAGCCACCAGAGCTGATAGGCTGTTTCGGGTGAGAAATTTAAAAGTCTGAAGAGTGAATAAATGGGTAAGGTTCCAAGCATACCATCAGAAAGTGCAATGGTGTTTTTAAAAGGATACATAAACTGTCCGTCCCAAAAATCAGGAAGTTCTCCTGATACCCAGCGGTGTCCGTGTTCCAGTAAAAAGTTAATGAAGCGGGAATCCCCCAGGTCTCCTGGAATATACTCAAAACCATAACCCAGAATACGCAGACAGAAATACCAGATACCAAAGACAAACGCGATCAGAGGAGACCATTTGTAAAGCAGTTTGGTTAAAGGCATCGTGTGTGTTCTTTGGCCCTAAAATACGGTTTATTAGAAGCAAAAACACCAAAGACGTTTTGTATCCTAAGTTTAATAATGGCAAGTACTTAACTAATAATGATTTATTGTTGAAAGAGGGGAGTATAGAATGTAAAGGAAGAACATCTATAAAACAAAAAAATACCTCCGGTTCGGTTTGCCCGCATCCGAAAGTGTTTTGTTGAGTGAAACGAAACATCTGCCCGTGCGGAGGGTTCGGTTTGCCAGTGCACTCAGCTAGTCAGACATACCACGCGCAAGCATATTCTTCACTACCGTTCAGAATGACGCTCTACTGAAAGTGCTTTATGTTAACCATAGGTACACATTTTAATCTATCCCTTTCTATGTACCTATGTTGTTTGGTTTTTTAAGTACAGGCCTTTGGATAGAGAAAACTTCCAGTTTTTGATTTGTTTTTCTCTTTTCAGAGCTTCTTCTTTTGTGTCGTATTTTTCTGAGTATTTTAATTCCCAGTCAGCACTCCCACCGGTAAAACCCTTGTGGTTGCTATTATGCTTCCGAAGCCTTTCTTGCAGGCTGTCACCAGTAAAGCCAACATAGTATTTATTGAGGGAAAGGGAATATAGAATGTAAAGGAAGAACATCCATAAAACAAAAAAGCCTCACATTTCTGTGAGGCTTTCGTGGGAACTAATGGGTTCGAACCATTGACCCTCCCGACTGAAAGTCGGGATGCTCTGAACCATCTGAGCTAAGCTTTTAAGATTAATTTTTCAATGAGTTTTCTTGACTTCCAGTTTTTGATTTGTTTTTCTCTTTTCAGAGCTTCTTCTTTTGTATCGTATTTTTCTGAGTATTTAAATTCCCAGTCAGCACTCCCACCGGTAAAACCCTTGTGGTTGCTATTATGCTTCC
>CAZMHW010000810.1:0-1658 GCA_964566105.1 uncultured Akkermansia sp. | reverse complement strand
GTTATTTCCCTCGTCCCTGAAGCACAATGAGAATAGTATGCACCAGGATTTTAAAATCAAGAAGCAGACTCATGTTCTCCACATAAAGAATGTCAAATTTTAAACGGTCAATCATTTGATCGACGTTTTCTGCGTAGCCATATTTTACCTGACCCCAGCTGGTAATTCCTGGTCTGATCTTATGAAGGTGTTTGTAGTGAGGGGCTTTTATAACAATACGTTCAATGTAGTATTTTCTTTCGGGGCGGGGACCTACCAGGCTCATGTCGCCGATAATCACGTTAAAAAACTGGGGCATTTCATCCAAACGCACCTTACGTAAAAACCTGCCAAAAGGTGTTACCCGCGGGTCGTTGGCGCTTGACAGGGAAGGGCCGTCCTTTTCCGCGTCCACCAGCATGGTTCTGTACTTAAAAATATAAAAAGGTTTGCCGTGAATACCGATGCGTTCTTGTTTAAAAAACATTGGTCCTTTTGAACCCAGGCGTACAATAATGCCAATGAGTAAATACATCCAGCTGAACAGGATCATCACGCTCACCGACACACTCACATCAATAAAACGTTTCACCGAGATCTGCCATTCCGGAATAATCTGGTTCTTAATCTCAATGAGGGGAGTGCCTAAGATGCTGGTCATCTTTACATGTCCGCTTAAAATATCATACATGTCCGGAATGATCTTAATAATCACTCCCAGGTCCCCCAGGTCGTTCACAATGTTTTTAATGTACTCGTGCTCCCAACTTTCAAGGGCAATAATTACTTCTTCTATTTCGTGTTTTTCAAGAATTGTTTTTACATCATGGTACTCACCAAGGTGAGGAAGTTCCTTTCTCAGTTGTTCCGAGTATCCATTTTTCCCCTCAATGTGAATAAACCCTATAAAATTATTACCGATCCCGTACTTCAGGGCTTTTATTTCATTAAACATTTTTAAAGCCCGTTCATTGCTTCCAATAATAACCGTATTAAAACCAAATTCGCGCTTATGGATTTTTTTATTGGTGTTGCTGGAGAGTAACAAACGGAAGGTTGCCGTAATAAGGAAATGCGCCGTAAACAGCACAAAATACATTTTATAATAAAGGCGGTAAGATACTACCGAATCGTCCAATAATAACACGAAAAACAGAACCGTAACACCAATGATGGACGTAGCGAGGATCTGCACAAATTCATTGATCCTCGATTTACGCAGCACATTGTTATAGGAGCCCGAAAGATAATAAACCAGCACCCAGATAGCCGGTAATACCAACACACTGATAAAAAACTGGTTGTCAAAAATAGCGTCGGGAACTTCACCCGTTTTCAGGGAATCTATTTGTGTTTTACGGTAATAGTTAAAGATAGTCCAGGCAAGCGCGGCAGACAGCAGGTCAGCTAAAATATAATACAATGTCCTTAGTCTTCGGCTCATTAAAAATAAATCAGTTTTATATTGTCTAAAAATACTTTTTTATCCGCATCCTCGGTCTCGGCTTTCACGAACTTAATGTAAACTTTATATTTACTTGAATTAGGATTGCTGTTCACGGCAGTGGCAAGGGAGATGTAGATCTTATTCCAGTTCTCCTGAGGGTTGATGCCAATGGCTTCGGTAAGGTTTCCATCACTGCTTATCAGTCCAACCGAAAAACCAGTGTTGCATTTGT
>CAZMHW010000809.1:0-1658 GCA_964566105.1 uncultured Akkermansia sp. | reverse complement strand
CGGTTACACCACCAAAATAAAAAAAAGTGTAAGCACATTCAGAGTAGTCATTCCAGAAAGAGAGAACATGTTTTCATTCAGATTAAAATGATAAGCCATGAAACAAATAAAAGAGATAAATACGCATAACAATAAAATGGGACTTGCCCTGAACAAACGATAAGATGTATCTGAGCTTTGCAACACACCCTTTAGATTCTTCTGGAGCAGAAAGTCTTTACCCAGTAAAAAGCTGGTGTACTTATCCGGTATTTCAATAAAATCGTTGACAACGAATTTATACAATTCTGAATCCACACAATACAGGTCCAGTTCGGAGATAATCATTTTGTTGTTCTCAAAACTATGTCCGTAGTTAGCCGCAACTTTATAAGCGTAATGTCTCTGGTAATGGCAGGGACCGAAGTAGCAGAAAATTAATTCAAGATAAATAAAGATGCAGCAGATATTAAACAGATTCAACACTTTATAGGTGGAAGTGAGCTTGAATCTCTGAAGGGCAAGCATTTGCCTTCTTTGGCGAATGGCTATGAGATTGGATACTTCTTCTGAAGTTAAGGGAGTGCGGCGAGGTCTCTTATTGGGTTCGCGCGTCATGCCTCTACCCTAGTTTTTTGTCAATCAGATAAGCGTTACGAATGGAGCTGTTCCGGAGGATAAGTTCCCCGATAAATCCTGCTAAAAACATCATGCTGCCAATAATCATGCTGGTAAGGGCAATATAAAAGGAAGGGCGTTGCGTGATTAATCTGGCTGCCTGATGCGTAAAGTAACAATACGTCTTATAAGCGCCAAGATAAAAAGCCACGGCAAATCCCAGCAAAAAAAGAAGCGTTCCTATCACGCCAAAAAAATGCATGGGGCGTTTCCCGAATTTCGATAAAAAGGTGATTGTCAACAGGTCTAAAAAACCATTGATAAAACGGGTCCAGCCAAATTTACTTACACCATATTTCCTTGCCTGGTGCGCCACTACTTTCTCGCCAATTTTATCAAAACCAGCCGCGCGAGCCATTACCGGTATAAAACGGTGCATCTCTCCGTATATCTCTATACTTTTTATCACCTTATTTTTATAGGCCTTTAAACCGCAGTTCATGTCGTGCAGTTGAATGCCACTTATTTTACGGTTTACGTAATTATATAACTTAGAAGGCAAATTCTTGGTAAAAGCGTTGTCGTAACGTTTTTGCTTCCAACCGCTCACCAGGTCGTAACCTTCTTCCATAACCATCCTGTAGAGCTCCGGAATTTCATCCGGACTATCCTGTAAGTCCGCATCCATGGTAATCACCACAACCCCCTGCGCTATTTCAAAACCGACATGCAGAGCGGGGGATTTGCCGTAATTTCGCTGAAAACGGATGGCTTTCACATGTTTATCTTTTGCCGACAGGGATTCAATCACTTTCCAGGAATCATCTTTACTGCCATCATCCACAAAAATTATCTCGTAAGAGTAATTATTTTTCTGGACTACACGCAAAATCCACTCATGCAACTCTGGCAGGGACTCTTGTTCGTTAAATAAGGGGATTACAACAGATAGATTCATACATTATTGCGTAAATAACGCAATTCATAAGTTACAAATTTTACAAATTTAATTGTAAAATAAAAATTATTGTTACTTTTGCCTCGGGTAAGTCTTTCACGAC
>CAZMHW010000808.1:0-1667 GCA_964566105.1 uncultured Akkermansia sp. | reverse complement strand
CACTTTATCTTATAATACACGCTTAGCTGGAAACGCTGGCTTTATTAAAATAGGATACGATCAATTTTTTGAAAAGGGGTTTGCCACTTTTGCCTTAAACGCGGGATATAACATTGTACACTACAAAAATGTGGTAAACGATACTTCAGCAAAAGCGGCGGCTGAAAATCTTCCTTATGTCGGAACGTCTTTCAGCACACCTTATTTACAACCTGAACTATCGGTGAGTTTTATGGCAGATAGGTCATTGACCTTTTCTCTCCTTCTAAGTTACACAACACTTCTTTATAAATTTGATCCAAAAGCTCCCAGATTCAACGGTATTGGGGAATTAAAGGATAAGTCCAACAACTATTTTATCAGCTGGATAAACATAGGTTTTGGATGCACTGTACTTTTAGGTAAACGATAATATTCATTTAAATACATCAGAGATAATGATCACAGCAGAGATGCCAGTTAAGTTCGACAGGAAAAAACAAAAGGATGCCACTCTCCTCGAACTTTATACAAATATTTTAAAGCCCCGGATGATTGAAGAAAAAATGTTATTACTTCTGCGTCAGGGTAAGATAGCTAAGTGGTTTAGCGGAATAGGACAAGAAGCTATTTCGGTAGGAGTAGCTTCAGCACTTAATGCGGATGAATTTATTTTGCCCATGCACCGTAACCTGGGAGTGTTTACAACCCGTAAAATTCCTTTAAACCGTTTGTTTTCTCAATTTCAGGGAAAGCCCGGTGGTTTTACACAGGGGCGCGACCGCTCTTTTCATTTTGGAACCCAGGAGTATAAGATTGTTGGAATGATCTCTCATTTAGGTCCTCAAATGGGTGTGGCAGACGGAATTGCTCTCGCTAATAAATTGCAGAGAGAGAAAAAAGTAACTGTTGTGTTCAGCGGGGATGGCGGGGCCAGTGAAGGAGATTTTCATGAAAGTATTAATACGGCGGCTGTTTGGAATTTGCCGGTGATTTTTGTTGTTGAAAACAATGGCTATGGTTTGAGTACCCCCAGTAACGAACAATTTCGTTGCAAGTCATTCGCAGATAAAGCAATCGGTTATGGTATTGAAGGCGTTTCCATTGATGGCAACAATGTGTTGAAGGTTTATGAAACCGTTAAGAACTTAGCTGAAAGTATCCGTAATGATCCACGACCTGTAATTTTGGAATGTGTTACCTTCCGTATGCGTGGTCACGAAGAAGCCAGTGGTACTAAGTACGTTCCAAAAGAACTGTTTGATGTGTGGGGAAGGAAAGATCCGGTTGCTACCTTTGAAAAATTCTTAATAGCAGAAGGTGTACTTACAGAGGATCTTATTGAAAAAGCCAGAGCCGATATAAAACAGGAAATAGAAACAGGCTTGGAGATTGCTTTTGCTGAAAAGAGCCCTGCACCAGATACTGAAAAGGAATTAAAGGAATTATATAGTCCCTATGTTGCAGCGGATACCAGCTCTATTTCAGGAAATAGAACCAATATGCGCTTGATTGATGCCATTAGCAATGGATTAAAACTGGCCATGCAAAAACATCCTAAGCTCGTTTTAATGGGTCAGGATATTGCCGATTACGGCGGCGTGTTTAAGATAACAGAGGGATTTGTGGAGGCCTTTGGGAAAGAGCGGGTAAGAAATACACCTTTGTGTGAAAGCGCTATTCTAGGC
>CAZMHW010000807.1:0-1670 GCA_964566105.1 uncultured Akkermansia sp. | reverse complement strand
GAGGACGATCGTCCCCGCGAAAAACTTGCCACCATGGGCAGGCATACCCTGAGCGACGCCGAACTCATTGGTATTATCTTAGGCTCCGGCAACCGGCACGAAACCGCGGTGCAACTGGCACAGCGTATGTTGGCCGAAAATCAGAACAATATTAACCAACTGGCCAAACTAAGCCTCAACGACCTTAAAAAATTTAAGGGTGTGGGCATTGTAAAGGCCATCAGCATAGCCGCTTCCTTTGAATTGGGTAGAAGACGCAAGGAGAGTGAAGCTACCGAACGGATCAAGATCACCTCCAGTCACGTGGCTTACGAATTGTTACACAAACGTCTGAGTGACCTTCCCCACGAAGAGTTCTGGATCCTGCTCCTCAACCGCGCTAACCAGGTCATTAAAGATGAATGCCTCAGTAAGGGAGGCATTTCCGGCACGGTGGTAGATGTGCGCCTGATCTGCAGATCGGCCATAGAAAACAGCGCGAGCGGAGTCATCATCGCGCACAACCATCCCAGCGGACAAATTGCCCCCAGCGAACAGGATAAATCGATCACAAAAAAATTAAAAGAGGGCTTAAAATTGTTTGAGATTTCATTATTAGACCATATCATTGTGGGCGATCAGAAGTACTTTAGTTTTTCGGATGATGGATTGCTTTAAGTTTGAGAGTTAAAGGAGTTTTTAAGTTTAGAAAATTAAAAGTTAGTATGTTTGTGCTTATTACAAAATGAGTGACGAGTTAGATCGCAACAAAAAAATATGCTAAAAATAGTAACCATTATCGGAGCCCGTCCACAAATTATCAAAGCTGCGGCTTTGAGCAGGGCCATCAAAAATAAATTCAGTACGCAGTTAGAGGAGATCATTGTGCATACGGGTCAGCATTACGACACGAACATGAGTCAGGTTTTTTTTGACGAGCTTGGTATTCCCGCTCCCAATTATAATTTAAATGTGGGCAGTGGCAGTCACGCCAAACAAACAGCCACCATGCTCATAGGTATTGAGGAAATTCTGCTCAAGGAAAAACCCAATGCGATTGTGTTGTACGGCGATACCAACTCTACTTTAGCGGGTGCTATTGCTGCCAGTAAGATTCATGTGCCGGTAGTACACATCGAAGCGGGCCTGCGCTCTTTTAGTAAAGCTATGCCTGAAGAGGTGAACCGCATCATGTGCGACCATGTAAGCAGTTTTTTATTTTCGCCCACTAAAACAGGTTACGACAACCTCATTCGTGAGGGATTTAATAAAGATGCCAGGGAGCCTTATGGGGCTGACAATCCAAAGATTTACCATTGTGGGGATGTGATGTACGACAACAGTCTTTATTTTAGTGCCGTGTCGGAGACAAAAACGGACATCCTGCAAAAACTGAAACTCAAAACCAATGGATTTATTCTGGCTACCATTCACCGTAACAACAATACCGACGAGCCGGAGCGTTTAAATGCATTGTTCCGTTCGCTGCACGATATTTCCGTAAAACACCAGTTAGACGTAGTGTTGCCATTACATCCGCGTACAGCTAAATTGTTAGAAAATAATCTCGATGCGAATCTGTATGCAGGCATTAAATCCAATCCTTTGTTTAAGATTACCGAACCGGCTTCCTTTTTGGAAATGGTTTCCCTGGAAAAAAATTGCCGTTTGGTAATGACCGACAGTGGAGG
>CAZMHW010000806.1:0-1674 GCA_964566105.1 uncultured Akkermansia sp. | reverse complement strand
TGTCAACACTTATAAAGGGGTTGATCACTAAAGGTTTAACACAACCGTAAAAAACACAATTGGTAATCGAAAAGTTTTTGTTCTCGCAGGAATTGGCGTCCACAACCCCGTAACCACTGTAGGTTGACTCTCCTCCGCAAAAACCGAAAGTACAATTATCTATAATGCCGTAATAATAGGAAAATTCAAGGGAGGGTTGCCCGGTACCTGCATTTGGGCCTTCGCCGCCGTATTTGAAGTTACAAAATTTAAAAACGCAGTTATTTGAGTTAATAATTATACCACCCCAATCACCGCGGGCGGGGGAACTGGCGCTTCCATCGTTATTGGAGTCGCCACCATTTGTGTCGTCCTTATAAGAGGTAAACGTGATGGGCTTTTCCGCTGTTCCACTTGCGTTTATAAGGCCTGAGTTGGAAACAATGATGGCGTTATCGGTAACGATATCTTTAAATTTCACAACCGTTCCCGGCTGAATGGTTAAAGAACTTTTCACACTTATTTGATTCACACTGATTACATAAACGTGACATTCGTCCCAAACGGTTGGGCTTGTAATATCCGTGCTTACCTCCACGATTGTTTTGGTACACGTGGTAGGAGTATTATCAACCGTTTCAACGGTATTTTCTTTTTTCCTGCAGGAACTAAGACTCAAAATCGTAGCCATTACGGCAAAACCAAATAAGTGTTTCATCGTTTTTTTTATTAAAACTAAGTAAATTAATGATAAACTGTAGTGATCTTTCTCATAAAGCGTCTTTTAAGCCGCTGTAATTTCGACTAAAACCGATATAATTGTTTCGAGGGCACTTAACAGTTCCTGATTGCTAATGGTCAGGGGCGGAGCAATACGCATCGCCGTAGGACAAAATAAAAACCAATCGGAGATAACCCCTGCTTCTATGCAGGCTTTTATAACGCGCATATTCAGTGCTTCGTCATGAAAATCAATCGCGCCAAGCGCTCCGTAAACACGCAGTTCCTTTATTAAGGGGTGTTTTAAATGTTTGAGAATAAGGTTTTCAATTTCTTTGGCACGTAGGCTTAACTTTTCATCGATTATTACGTCCAGACTTGCTTTTGCCGCTGCTACGCAAACTGCGTTGCCTCCAAAAGTATTAATATGACCCAATACCGGGTTGTTCGTGAGGCATGACATCAGGCGATTGGAGGCAATAAAAGCGCCGATGGGAAGACCTCCCCCCATGCCCTTTGCAACTAATAACACATCCGGAATAACCGCTTTCAGGTGTTCAAAAGCAAAAAGTTTACCCGTTCTGCCAAAACCTGTTTGAATTTCATCAAAGATCAGGAGCGTGCAGTTGGCGTCGCATATCTTTCTCAGTTCGTGTAAAAAAACAGCGTCTGCTTTTCGAACTCCGGCTTCTCCCTGAATAGGTTCAATAATAACCGCGGCAGTACGTTGTGTAATTTCTGTTAGCGCTTCTATCTGGTTTAGCTCCAAAATCTTAATATCCGGCAGGAGGGGACGGAAACTGTTTTTAAAATATTCATCACCCATTACGCTTAAAGCCCCGTGAGAACTTCCGTGATAGGCGTTTTTAAAGCAGATAATTTCTGTTCGGCCGGTGACACGTTTTGCCAGTTTCAAGGCGCCTTCTACGGCTTCACTTCCGCTGGTGTTAAAATAAACCGTGTCCAGTTGTTTTT
>CAZMHW010000805.1:0-1674 GCA_964566105.1 uncultured Akkermansia sp. | reverse complement strand
GGTTGAACGATGTTAAAAAAAGGATGCAATGCCCGGTATGTATCCCACAAAGAAAAGGTACTGTAATTGGTAAATCCTTCCGCTTTGTGTACGTCCTGGTCCAGACCCTTGTACTGCCCGTTTACATCCATATACACCGTTGGGTTAATAAAGGTGTGGTACATGGAAGTATAGAAATTTATTTTAACCTCTTCCGATGCGGTGATCTGAATTTTATTTAATTCTTTATTCCATAAAGCCTGCGCCTCACTTTTTACTTTTTCAAAATCCCAGTCCGGTATCTCTGCCCGCATATTTTCCAGGGCGTTTTCCTGACTTACCGGCGACAAAGCCACTTTGATTTTAATCCTTTCCTGTTCTTCGGTTTTAAAATCAAAATACATACGAATCTTCCTGCCTGCTATTTCCGGAAAATTAGTGTTCTGGTCAAACTTACCCCAAAAACCCCTGTAAGCCTGTTTGGCATCGTAATTCTTTTGTCCATAACGGTAAAAAGCTTTTGAAAAAGACATGGCAAAATACACCGTGCGTGTTCTGGCCCATCCGGATGTCTGACGGTAGCCTGTTATCAAAGAATCATTGATCACCCGGACATACGTATATACGGTCTTCCCGTCGTAGTTGTAAATGCCGGACATCAAATCTAAAACCAGATGACTCTGCTCCGATTTTGGAAAAGTATATTGGTGCATTCCCACCCGGGTGGTAGCCGTCATTTCAGCAAGGATGTTGTCGTCATCGAGTTTCACCTTATAATACCCTGCTTCGGCAATTTCAGTAGCATGTGAAAAAGCGGAACGGTAGCCGCTCCGGGTATCAGAAGCTACGCCCGGATTTAACTGCAATTCTCCCTGTGTGGGCATAATCAGAAAATCTCCCAGGTCCGAATGCCCTGTACCACTTAAATGGGTGTGACTAAATCCTACAATGGATTTGTCTTCGTAACGGTATCCTGCGCAATACTGATACACTTCCCCGTTATACTTCCCGTTTTTTTCATAAGGTATGGTATCCGTATCCGGACTCAATTGTACCGCTCCGAAAGGAACGGTAGCACCCGGATAGGTGTGTCCCATTTTTTCGGTACCAATAAGTGGCCTCACGTACTTTACGGGATTTGTCTGTGCCAACACATCCACACATGGACCAAGGAGGAACAGGAAAATTAGTTTTCGCATAAATTAGTCTTCATTTGTGATTGACTCCGTTTTTTCTTTTACCAACGGGGATTAATAAATTACTGAGGTTTCCACAGCATGTCGTATCTGTGCAAATCATCCGCATAAAAATTCTCCGTTATTTTTGTGGTAACAAAACCGAATTTCGCAAAAAAGGGAAAGGAATGTTGCGTGGTGTCTATGACTACAGGCGCCCCGGGATACAGATTCTGAATTGCCTCCAAACGGTGGGACAATAATTTTTCTCCATAACCTTGTTTGTGAAAGTCTTTGTGAACCAACCCCCAGGCAAGGGTAATGGTGTCAGTGCCTTCCTTATCGCCAAAACCACCACAGCCAAGTATTTTATGATTGAGTTCTACCACATAATAATAGGTTTTAATGTACAGCTTTTCTGTCATGCTCCGGATTAAAAAATTATCCAGAAAGAATTCAAAGTCTTTTACTTCACCCTCTGTAAAGTACAGGGGCACGTTGCTTTTAAAGGCTTCCAGAC
>CAZMHW010000804.1:0-1677 GCA_964566105.1 uncultured Akkermansia sp. | reverse complement strand
TGACTGGAAAAAACTCAAACAAATGCCCGATCAATGGGACATTAGCTACACAGTTGGCAGCGGGAGCAAACCACACTCACTGGTTTTCCGACTTGGACTTACCTCTTTTAAACACGTGGGTATTTTCCCCGAGCAGGCTGTGAACTGGGATAAGATCTATTCTTTTTTACACACAAAACCGAAGGCGAAATTTTTAAACCTCTTTGCATACACAGGCGGAGCATCTATTGCCGCTAAGGCAGCAGGAGCTGACGTGACGCATGTTGACAGTATTAAACAAGTAGTTACCTGGGCTAATGAGAACATGCAAAAATCCAAGCTCGATAACATTCGCTGGTTAGTAGACGATGCCTTAAAATTTGTAAAAAAAGAAATACGCCGAAATAATTTATATCAGGGAATAATTTTAGATCCACCGGCTTTTGGTCACGGACCAAACGGAGAGAAATGGAAGCTGGAAGACAACATTGCCGAAATGATGGAAAGTGTGCTACAGATCGTAGATCCCAAAGAACACCTCCTGATCTTAAACGCTTATTCCCTAGGATTTTCTGCTCTCGTACCTGAAAATTTATTAAAACCCTTCGCGCAAAAAACGAAATCTGAATTAAACATCGGAGAATTATACCTCAACGCCAAGAGTGGCATTAAACTCCCCTTAGGTGTTTGGGGTACTCTGAAAAAAGAAAACTAAACCTTTTATTAAGCCGGTTGGACCATGAACAGCACCCTTGAAAAAATAAAGAAAACCCGCCAGTTTATTCTTAATTCTGTGAATGAACTGAGTAATGAACAACTCAACAAAATTCCAGCGGGATTTAACAACAACATTATCTGGAACCTGGGTCACATGGTGGCCGCACAACAAGGCCTGTGTTATTTAAGATCTGGTCTCAAAACCGTGGTAACAGAAGATTTTTTCCAATCTTTTAAAACAGAATCCAAACCTGAAAGAGAACTCAGTAACACTGAAATAGAAAACATCAAACAACTCCTTTTCAGCACACTCGATGAATTTAACAAGGACTATGAGAACGGCATTTTTAAAAATTACACCGTTTTCAACACTCGCTACGACGTCGAAATAGGACATATCGACGAGGCTGTAAACTTCGTTTTATTTCATGAAGGCCTGCATTGTGGTTACATCATGGCCTTAAAACGCCTGGTAAAGTAAAAATCTCACACTAAAAATCAAGCACTTACAGCTAATGGGATTTATTTTTGACCCATTTAATAAGTACACTTACTATATTTGTACTTATTATATATAAACTTACAATTAAACTTTAAAACTTATGTGGACAAAATCTTATTCTATCGTTACAAAAGATGCTACAAAGGAACAGCTTTGGAAGCTTTTCTCAGACGTTAACAACTGGCACAAATGGGACGCCGGCATTGAATACGCTAAAATGGAAGGGAAATTTGAAAAGGGGAATTTTTTCGAATTAAAACCCAAAGGCGGACCGAAAGTCAAAATTCAATTGGTGGAAACCATAGAAAACAAACTGTTCGTTGACTACACGAAATTTCTCCTCGCTAAAATGTATGGCGAACATCGCTTTGAAGAACATCCGGAAGGCTTAAAAATTACCACTACCATGAAGATCCATGGACCTCTCGCCTTTTTATGGCGCAAACTGGTGGCCCAGGGTATTGTGGACAGTCTCCCTG
>CAZMHW010000803.1:0-1678 GCA_964566105.1 uncultured Akkermansia sp. | reverse complement strand
ATATGGAGGAGGTGTTGAGATGCAGGCTGTCGTTAAGCTCACCCGAAAAATCGGAAGCAGCTAAAAATACGGTGTTGCCTTTTTCGAGAAGGGCATACAGGTATTTTGTGTCGTAGTTGTTAAAATTTAAATGATCATTTATGATCAAAAAGGACGTGTTTTCTCCGATGCGTGAGTTTAAATTGTAAATAGTTTGTGAGTTTACCCTCACTGTTTTTGAATAAGTTTTATTAAGCAGGTTGTAAATCGCATAACACCCAAAAGGGGATTTATTTTTATTCAGGTAGTTTCTGTTCAGGTCCAGGGGTTTTGGCAGGAAATACTGCAAAGCAATGACAAGTGCGGTAAGCCCCAGGAATAAATAAACTATCTTTTTGTTTTGTTTAAACATGCAGTTCTTTTTTCAGGGAAATAAAGGTTTTGGCATTGTCAGAGTAATCCGTTTCATTTAACACAAATTGTCCGTACCACACATAGTCGTAAATGCGGCTGGCTTCGTAAAAACCACGCTGGGTTCCTTTATCTTTTAGTTCGTAGCGGTAATCAATGTTGGTTTTGTGGGGAGCAAAATGTATGAGTTGTTGTTTGTCGAGTTGAAACAATAATTCGAGGTAGTGCCAGCGGATTGCCATCCGGTAATCGTTCTGAGAAAGGGCTTCGGAAATACGTTCGCTGTAATTAATGGAATGAAGGTCTTCGGTAATGTCGTTAAAACTAAAAGCGGTGGATTTGGGGGTGGCCCGTGTTAAGCCTGAAATGGAAGAACGTCGCAGCAAACGAATGACCACAATGACAGACGCGATGACTACTGACCAGAGAATGAGTTTCCGTGTTTTTTGCACAGCCTCGGCTCCTGTGCTGGAAAAGAGTTTTTCAGCCAGAATTTCCAGTAAACTGACTGCATTCACCGAATGGTCCTTCAGGTGTTGTTTGTATTTTAACTGACTATCCTTAAATACCAGATTTTCCTGCTCCGCACCCGGTCTTTTTGTTTTGAGGGGCAGTGTGTCAATCAGGCTGGCTTTCAGATCTGACGTATCTTTCTCTGGAGCAGCGTTGCCCTCTGTGATAAGGAAAAACAGAAAGAGAACAAAAAAAAGTGAATATCGGGAAAGGGGTCTGATAGAGCTTATACGATTTGGTTGATGTTGTCTATTAAGTGCGTACCTTCCTTTTTTTCTTCCAGGTTTGTGAAGTGAAAAATATTCATGAGGTAATAAAGCGCCATGACACCATACGCTAAAAGCGCGCAGATGGCTGTTACCACAATGAGGGTTAAAGATTTGGAGCTGTCCATCATCGTATAACCGTCCTGCGTTTGAAGGCGGCTAAAGGTATTTACCATGGTCATGATGATGGCGGGTAGTTGTACGATCATTGACAAAAACATATAGGTTAAAAAAGCGAGGAAGCTGAGGACCCAGGTTTTCCAGAAGTTTTGTTTCATATAGCCCAGCACTTTTCCAATGGCGGAAAAAATATTTATTTTGTCGCGTTGACATACAAATATAGCGGCGAGTGGGACAAAAGAAAAGATGGGTAGCAAGATGACCGTCCCTGCCAGAAAGAGAAGCACTATCAAAATACCCAAAAGTATCTGGGATCCGGAAACCATCGTAAATAGACCGGCCAGCCCTGAAAACACCAGTACCAGCAGAACAACGGCAAGAGCAAACAC
>CAZMHW010000802.1:0-1680 GCA_964566105.1 uncultured Akkermansia sp. | reverse complement strand
CTTAGGGATTGATTCATAAATTATTGTTTGAGTAATTTTTTTGTTTTTGTTCCCTTTGAGGTTTTTACTTTTACCAGGTACACTTCATCCGCCAGATGGGAAGCGGCAAAATAAACGGTAGTTTCGTTATTGCCAGGTTTGTATGAAAAAATAACCCTGCCCATGAGATCGTATACTTCTACGGAAATATATTCGTAACCTGCCTTGGTGAGTTGTACTGTTAACTGAGAATTATCGGGGTCGACATAGGCTGTGAAATCAAAATACACTTCCGCAGGTCCCGCAGTTAAGTTGAGACTCATTGTTTTCAGAGTCAGGCAGCGGCCAAGATCTGAGAGTTTACCATTGTTGTATTTAATGATATCATATTTGTCTTTGGAGTAAATGATTTTTGCTTTCTGAAATGGTGTTGTAATGGAATAAGATCCGTTTGCACTTGTAAAAGTTGAGTCGGCGGCACCTGTAAGTGTATCGGTAATGAATTTTATTTTAATTCCACTGTGGTTGGTTTGCCCTCTTAGAAAAGCAAAACCAGTTAAAGTATTGGTTGAAGGTGTAAAACACAGGTCGGGAATTCCCCAGCCCCTTGAATTATCAGGAAAACACGGATTGGACGCTATTTTACGAAGCGTATCGAGTACTTTCATGTTGCTGAGAGACTTGTTAGCCTGCCAGAAACAGGCTACCGCGCCAGCCAAAATGGGTGTAGCAAAAGAGGTGCCGTTGCCGGGATATCCATCGTAAATGCCATCAGAAATCCACGCGCCGCTTCCCCGGGCAACAAGATCTGGTTTTATGCGACCGTCTGCCGTAGGACCAACCGAACTAAAAGCTGCGACATTGTAGAGACTATCTATGGCACCAACAGTACAAATACTATCGGCATCACCTGCTACACTGATATAGTGCCATGAACTGGAACCTTCGTTTCCGGCGGCATTTAATACAAAAAGTCCTTTTCGCGCTGCCATGGTAGCGGCAATGCTCATGGGAGCCGTTCTTCCGTTCAGGGTGGCATAGCTGTGTGATTGAGAAGCAATGTCAAAATCGGTGTATCCTAAGGAGGTGGTAAGAATATCGGCACCTACGCTGTCAGCAAACTCGGCGCCCCGCACCCAATTGTATTCTTCCGATATTGTTTCACTGGCTCCGTCTTCGGTGCGCAACAACCAAAATTGTGCCAGAGGAGCCGAGCCCAGTGTTCGCCCAGGTTTATTGCCCGCCATGCAGGATAAAACGCTGGTACCATGATTACTTCCAAAATAAGCATTTGCCGCGCCGCTCACAAAATCACGGGTTCCCAGTATCCCTCCATTGTTACGCAGACTATCAAAGACCGGAAAGGTATTTACATTTGAAAATCCGGCATCCATAACTGCGATGGTCATTCCCTGTCCACGGAAACCTTTTTCATGAAGACAGATGACATTTAACTGTTTGTTTTGCCAGTAAGAACCACCGTAATTGTAAGCAGTGGTTGCAGTTTCAGCGGTACGTTGAAAAGAAATGTCTTCAGAAGGATTGGGATTTACCGGATCTTTTACATCTACCCGGTATTTTTTCACACGATTGGTATCTGCCACAAAGCCAAAGCCGTTAATGGTAGATAAGGCGTTAATGGCCAGGGTTTTATCAGGAATAGAAACCACTACTCCATTCAGCCATTTGGAAGCATAAAGC
>CAZMHW010000801.1:0-1683 GCA_964566105.1 uncultured Akkermansia sp. | reverse complement strand
AAACAATCAATTTGTTAAATCAAAGGTATTACCTTAATGGTTTAGAAACAATGGGATAATGAAAAGATAACCTTAACTTTACTTTAAATCGCGTTAAAAACACTTAAACGTTGGTTTTAGCGGGGCCTTAGAGAATAAAACTAGAGAGACTTCAGGGAAAGATCAGAAAAAGCACTTAAATGAGAGGATTTTATTTCAAGTGGCTCAAATCCCAGAGTGTTAATTGTAACAGAATATACCTTGTCTGTTTTTAAAGAGAGTTTAAAGTTACCATCCATATCGGCAAAAAAAGTTTCACCGGTTTCGGGAATACTGATCTTGGCTCCTGGGATGGCTTCACCATAAGCATCGGTAATTTTACCAGCAACTACTTTAGTGGTGCTTTTAACTTTGTCTTCGTTTCCAGCCAGAGAATGCAGGCTTAAACCCAGAAATAAAAAGATATAAAGTAAATTTTTCAACGAAACAAAATTAATCCACCTTCTTCCATTCAATCTTACGCGAATATTACCAAATCGTTAAGTGTTAATTCATGGCAATATTTTTATCTTTGTTTATGCGTATTGATATCATAAGTGTGGTGCCCGATCTCATGACGAGTGCCTTTGCGCACTCCATACTTAAAAGGGCTATAGCGAACAAACTGGTAGAAGTAAACCTTATTAATCTCAGGGATTATTCCACGAGCAAACAGAAACAAGTAGACGATTATGCTTTTGGCGGTGGGGCTGGCATGGTGATGATGATTGAACCTATTGATAATTGCATCAAAGACCTGAAATCTAAAAATACATACGACGAGGTCATTTACATGTCACCCGACGGAGAATTGTTAAATCAGGGAATTTGCAACCAGCTATCCCTTGTTAAAAATATTATTATTTTATGCGGACATTATAAGGGGGTGGATCAACGTGTGCGCGAACATCTCATTACCCGCGAAATAAGTGTGGGCGACTATGTTTTAAGCGGGGGGGAACTACCTGCGGCGATCCTTAGCGATTCCATCATCCGTTTGTTGCCGGGAGTGTTAAATGACGAAACTTCTGCGTTAAGCGACTCTTTTCAGGATAATTTGCTGGCTCCACCGGTTTATACAAGGCCCGCAGACTACAACGGATGGAGGATTCCGGACATATTACTTAGCGGACATACTGCCAACATTGATAAATGGAGACACGAACAAAGTGTAGAGCGCACCAAATTGAGGCGCCCTGACCTCCTTAAATAAGCAAAAATTATTGTAAAACAGGCATTTTATTTTCCCAATAAATTTGCTTTATTTGACCTCCTAAAATTAAGAAGGGATCAAAGTCGTCTTTCAGGAATATGGATATCTGAACGAGAACCACACGGCTATGGGTCTTAGAATTTAAAACACTAAATATCTCAATATGAAAGTTGGAATTCCAGCGGAAATATCTCCAAATGAACTAAGGGTTGCGGCAACTCCTAAAACGGTAAAACGTCTGCAAAAACAGGGCTTTGAAGTGTATATCCAGCACAATGCAGGACAAAAGGCAAATTTTTCAGACAAAGAATTTGAAGAGGCCGGAGCTAAAATAGTAGCTACTGCCAAAGAAATATATGGCAATTCGGATATCGTCCTTAAAGTGAAAGAGCCCGCGATGGAAGAAGTGGCTATGATGAAAGAGGGATTGGTTATGCTCAGCTATCTATGGC
>CAZMHW010000800.1:0-1685 GCA_964566105.1 uncultured Akkermansia sp. | reverse complement strand
ACATTTCGGTAGACAACGGTTCCAAAACGGCCTGAAGCAAACCGCGAAAACGTTAGCAGTAACCTATGACGACATATAATATCAGACAGACATCTCCATTCTTATGGGTAATTTCTATGCTTCTGACAATATTCGCAGGTATGGGAATCTTCATCGCTTTAGCTGCAAATGGACTCATCCCAAAAGGACAAATTTGGTTAGCATTTGTAATAATTCTTCCAATTTTCTTTGTAGCTTTTAAAGTTTCTCGTTACACTGCGACAGTGGACATCGAATTGACAATTGACGGAGAAGGTTTAAAGAAAAAATGGTTAAAACAGTTTATCTTTTCTAACAATCCAGACGTGGAGATCAAATGGACTGAGGTTCATGATTATGTATTCGAGCCGGACAGACAATTTGATAAATTCAAGATGACATTGAAAGATGGTTCAAAATTTAAGTTCTTTCATAACAACGATTACAATTCTAAGGACGACTTTCTTACATTCCTACGCCATTTTGAACAAAAAATAAATCAGATTAACACCGATAAAGACAAATCCAATGACATAAAACGTGGTAAGACGATTTATGAAACTAATTGGGGACTTGTTCTTGCAGCTTTTGCAATTCTTATTATTGTTGCAGTTCCAATAGTGTTTATCTTTTTTCCAACAAAAAAGGCGCCAAATTACGCTGCAATTGGAGCATCATATGTCGGTGCAATTTATTTTCTTATTCAAGTCTATGCTCACAGACGCCGTAACTCCACGGACAAATAAAGGCTACTGCTAACAGCAAGCAGTAGCGTCATGCCGGTATTCTTTACATTTTAAAATCTTGGTGGACATTCGTATATTTAGCATACGGACGACCGGCACGAACGCCAGCTTGCGGTCCGTTATGCGGCATTGTTAGGACGACATCATCATGACATCATCTCCATCGACATACGAAATTTTAGCTCTTAAGGTTCTTAATCGGGACATCGACAAGACCTGGACGGACTGGGCAATCGAAATGCTCAGACAAGGACGCGACACAGAGAGTTTAGTAATTCTTGCAGGTGAAAGTTCGCCGTACAATCAATTCGAGCTTCAACAACTAACGGACAAAGTGCTCAGTGAATTATATTTAGACCACTCAGACAAAGACCTGACGATTAAAAGTTACGTTTCTTATTTAGTTGACCTTGTTTTAAAAAATGAGTTAGACGCTTTGCCTGTTCTAGAAATATTAAAGGACATATGCATTGAGCTTGACATGGAAAAATACCTCTATCAATTTTATTTGCTTTACTTCGCAAAGGACGACTTGCTGGACTCAGAGGTTCAATGGTATATTGACGGCGCCGATAAAAGTAACATTGACAAAATAATCACGGACTATTTTAAAAAATGGTTGGCGGACAACAAAGCAGAAATAAAAACAACGACCGCATAACAGCGCATAAAAGTTATGCCGCGCTTCTTCTTATTTTGGCATCTCGTTGGACATTCGTACTTTTAGCATTACGGACGGCGGCACAACTTCTATGCGCAAAACGTTAGCAGCAATATTAAAATGATCCAGCGACACGACTATAAAGGCAAATGTTGGTGGTGTACAAATACGGCTGACTCCAGAGAACATCGTTTTAAAAAGGCGGATATCATTCGTGAATTCGGAAAAGGTCCTTTTAAAAAAGGCCACGTAGTTAAAAC
>CAZMHW010000799.1:0-1687 GCA_964566105.1 uncultured Akkermansia sp. | reverse complement strand
AATATCACGCCAAAAACAAAAGCCATTGTGCCGGTTCATTTGTTTGGACAATGTGCCAATATGGAACGATTGATGGCTATTGCCAAAAAGCATAACCTGTACGTTATTGAAGATGTAGCGCAGGCCATAGGGGCGGATTATACATTTGCAGATGGTCGTCGGGTAAAAGCCGGTACCATTGGAACAATAGGATGTACATCCTTTTTCCCAAGTAAAAACCTGGGATGTTATGGGGATGGAGGTGCACTGTATACCAATGATGATGAGCTGGCGAAGAAAATTCGTATGATCGCTCATCATGGTCAAAGTGTGCAATACAAACACGATGTTCTGGGCGTAAATTCACGTCTGGACACTATTCAGGCAGCGATACTAAAGGTAAAATTAAAACACCTGGATGAGTACGCCGCTGCCAGAAACAAAGTGGCAGCGCAATACGATAAAGCCTTTGCCAATCACCCTAAATTAAAAATTCCGGCGCGGGCAAAATACTCCACGCATGTATTTCATCAATATACACTGCAACTAACAGGTACCGACAGGGCAAAACTAAAGGAACAATTGGCGGAGAAAGGAATTGCTTCTATGGTTTATTATCCTATTCCGCTGCACATGCAGACAGCTTATGCGAGTGAGCGTTTTAAATCAGGTGATTTTCCGGTTACCGAAAAACTCTGTAGTTGTGTGCTCTCTTTGCCTATGCACACTGAGTTGGATGAGGAAACAGTAGGATATATTACACAATCAGTTTTAGAATTAATATAAACGAATTCCCTCGAGTGCCAAATTAAAGGGAATTACAACATGAAACATAAATGAAAATTACAGTAGTAGGAACAGGATATGTAGGTTTGGTTACCGGAACCTGTTTTGCAGAAGTAGGTGTGGATGTCACCTGCGTGGATATTGATAAAAATAAGATTGACAATCTGAACAAGGGGATTCTACCGATCTACGAACCTGGTCTGGAAGAGATGGTTGCCCGTAACACGCAAAAGAAGCGGCTTCATTTTTCAACTTCATTACCCGAAAGTATAAAAGAAGCGGAAGTGGCTTTTATCGCAGTTGGTACTCCTCCGGATGAAGATGGTTCGGCTGATTTAAAATACGTACTTGCGGTTGCTGCTGGTATTGGCCAGCACATGCAAAAGCCATTGGTGGTTGTTACCAAATCTACTGTGCCAGTTACTACTGCTGAAAAGGTGCGCAAAGCCGTACAAACAGAACTCGATACGCGCGGAGTAAAGATAGATTTTTATGTAGCTTCTAATCCGGAATTTTTAAAAGAGGGCGCGGCTATAGAAGATTTTATGAAACCCGATAGGATTGTGGTTGGTACCAACAGACCAGAGGCTGAGGAGATCATGCGCAAACTTTACAAGCCTTTTCTGATGAACGGACACCCAATCATTTTCATGGATATTCCCAGCGCAGAAATGACCAAGTACGCCGCCAATGCCATGCTGGCTACCAAGATCAGTTTTATGAACGATGTGGCCAACCTCTGTGAGATTATGGGTGCCGACGTGAATATGGTGCGTAAAGGCATTGGAAGTGATGGACGCATAGGGCCAAAATTTATATATCCTGGCGTAGGTTACGGTGGAAGTTGTTTTCCAAAGGATGTTAAGGCCTTAATAAAAACAGCAAAGGAACATCACTACAACATGCGTATTCTCAATGCCGT
>CAZMHW010000798.1:0-1689 GCA_964566105.1 uncultured Akkermansia sp. | reverse complement strand
AACTGGCACTGGAGTCTGGTCTCAAATCAAGTTTTGTAAACAATTACAGCACTACCGAACTCAATTTTTCAAATCAGTCTACCGGATTGTTTTTGGGTGATACTACTTTTTATAATAATTACCGGTATAAAGAAAATATACTGGCTGCGTACACTACGGTTTCCAGGAGCTGGGACAAGATCGGCTTTAGCCTGGGTTTGCGGGCTGAAAATACGGACATTCACGCGAAGGATCTCAAAACAGGTTATACGTTTAGTCGCAGTTATTTTAACGTATTCCCAAGCGGAAGTCTGGATATAACCCTCAATAAAAAGAATACTATTTCCACAGCATACAGTTACCGTATTGACAGGCCGCATTACGGCATGCTCAATCCGGTGCGCATTTTTAACGAGCAGATGGGTTACACTGTCGGTAATTCCGAACTCCGGCCACAGTACACCCATAATATTAACGTCGACCATAATTACAACCAGTTTATAACGCAGAGTTTAGGTTTAAACATGACAAAAGATTTTACATTTTATTATTCCTACACACCTTTAAATTCAAAAGTACTTATCGACACAATTTACAACGTGCCCTCCAGAAACGAGAGTTATTACAGCTTGTCGGCGCAAAAGCGTTTTAAATGGTATAGCTTTCAAACCTATGGAGTGATTATGTACCGCACCTTAACGAGTAAAATACAAGGAGAAGACATCAGTTCAAAAACCGTGCAGTTCTATTTTAATCTGAACCAGGAATTTTATCTGCCAAAGGAATTTAAAATTCAGGTTTGGGCGGGTTATGGCACTCCTTTCAAGGACGGTTTGCAGTACTATTCTGAACGAAGTGCCATCCACGTTAGTTTCAGCAAGACCTTCTTCGATAAAAAACTCACTTTAACGTTAAGCCTTCAAGATATATTGTACAAAGATTATACCTGGCTTACCAGTACTTTATCCGATCAGTACCAGTATTATCAGGATAAATACGATACCCGCCGTATCCGCATAACCATTAATTATCGTTTCGGAAAGATGCGCATTCAGCAACGGATAAATACCGAAAACGATGCGCGGATGAAAACAGGTAAATAAGACCGGGAGATTAAACGCGGTTCAATTACACAAAGGGTATTATTTCATTTCTAATTAAAAATGCCCAATCCTGTGTACGGTTTTATAGAACGCGGATGACACGGATTAAACGGATAATCGCTGATATGTTTCATTAAAACAAAAAAGGCTGTCTTTTTAGGACAGCCTCTTTCGTATTGGATCCTGCTCAGATCTTATTTTTGAATTGTGATTTTTTTGTGGGCGTATCCTGCTTCAGAATTTACTTTTACAAAGTAAGTACCGTTTGCAAGGTGACTCACGTCCAGAGTTTGTTTGCCGTTGTTTAACATCTGTTGTTCAAACACTTTTTGTCCCATCATGTTGTAGATGAACACGGTGTTTTCTTTCAGATCGCTTCCGGTTAATTCCAGAACAAATTCTCCACTAGTAGGATTAGGATAGATGTTCAGCATAGCGTTAGCTTTGGACAGAGTTTTGATACCTGTTCACCGTTTTTGTTTTTATTGAGTATGGTTTTGAAAGGATGTGTTATCCTTTTGCTTCCTGATACATAAAGCGTTTGATTGATTTCTTCGCAGTCTTTTCAAATTCCTCGAAATGGATCTTTATTTTGCTTATTTGAGAA
>CAZMHW010000797.1:0-1692 GCA_964566105.1 uncultured Akkermansia sp. | reverse complement strand
CTCTACAACCACACACCTCGCGCATTATTTGAAAAAAAATGAGTTTAGGGCAAATTTAATACATATCTTTAAGCTAGTTTTCTAAAATAATGTTTAAATTATTTTTATCCAAAATAGCATTCGTTCTTGCCGGCCTTCTCTCTCTCAGCACTTTAGTAGCCCAACCTCACTACGAATTTACACTCAGCAAATCTTTAGATTTTTGTGTAAAAGGAACAGCACGAATAGAGATTAAAGGAATTGGACAGGAAGACAGTCTTTTTATTTCATGGAGCAATGGACAAAAAGACACAAAAGAGATTTTTGATCTGAATGCCGGGGATTATTTTGTAAACGTCAGAATACATCGCAGGGTTGATACTTTAAGGTTTACGAAAGACACTACTCTTTATTTTACTATTGAAAAAGAATTTTGCGGTGTGAGTATCGACAAGTACTTTTCTCCCAACGACGATCAGTATCACGATAAAATGAATATTTCGAACGTTCAGTTTTATCCCAACTTCGAATTGGATGTATTTAATAAATGGGGGCAGCGGGTGCACCATCAAACAAACACTTACGAGCCCTGGGATGGTAAATGGAACAACATCGATCTGCCAGATGGTACTTATTATTTTATCTTCTTTTACGACGCTTCTGACAAGGGTAAATTACTCAAAGGTGATGTGACCATTCTGAGGTAAGCCCTAACACCCGCTACCAGCTTTAATTCCCAAAGCTCCACTTAAAAACAAAAATCAGCCACATTTATGCGCGGTCTTTTAATACAGGCTCCCTCTCATTACTTTTACAATAGAATCCGTAACCCACGCGTGCATGAAACAAAATGACTTAACCTTTAAAAACCAACACCATGAGTCATCACATCACCAATCAGCAAAAACTCAACGACGTGATTTTTGCCGGACGCAACAAGGAATACGGAGCTTACGCCATTCGCTCCAGTTACGGTAACACCATTTTTAAATCTCTTTCTTTTATGTTGGCAGGTGTAGGTTCTGTGTTTTCAGTGGCCTTTTATCTGAGTCACCGCAACGACCCCGATCCCAGCGATAAAAGCGGACCGTTTATTCACGACAGTGTTTACGTGATCCCGGTAACACTTCCTGAAGAAAAAACGGAAAATAAACCTGCAGAAGAAAATCATTCCAATCCGGCAGAAAAGAAAACAAATTCAGATGTCTCAAGCCTTACTGTTGTAGATTCAACTACCAGCGTTAAACCAGACACTTTAGCCAAAGATCCTGTAGCTACTATCATCACTACAACTTCTATTGGAAATACAACCGGAAGCGGCACCCTAGGCAAAGGGAATGATACCACCGGGGGAAAGCCCGGCGGTGGCCCGGGGGCTACAGAACCCAAAGGTTACGCCGAAGTAGACAGCGGACCCGAGTTTGAAGGTGGCCTTGCTGCGCTATACAGGTTTGTTGCTTCCCGTTTAAAATATCCCGAAACAGCCTATGATTATGGCAAAGAAGGAACCGTGTATGTGAAATTTGTGGTGGATGAAACCGGAAAAGTGGGACACCTGACACTTCTCAACACCGTCGGCTGGGGCATGGACGATGAAGCTTTGCGGGTAGTCGGTTTGATTCCCAAATTCAAAAGTCCTGCCAAAATAAAAGGTGAACCAGTAAAAGTATATTACCAGCTCCCTATCCGGTTTAAATACAGATAAACCCCCTT
>CAZMHW010000796.1:0-1703 GCA_964566105.1 uncultured Akkermansia sp. | reverse complement strand
ACATAAACATTTCCGCCATCATAAGGGATCAATATAAAATGTTTGTCGCCAAAACCATAAGCTTTTGCCTTTTTACTGTCTACAGGCATTACTTTGCCACCTTTAGCAGGTCGGAAGTTAAATTTTGTATAAAAATCTGTTTCGTCATCCGGGTTGGTTTGCACCTCGCCTCTCACTGTGTCGTTTTTCGATCCCACATAATACCCTTGCTCCAAAATAGGAGCCATTTTAGGAGCTTTTTTTGGTTGAGCTGCGGCGGTTAATCCGGCTGCCAAAAAAACAAAAGAAAGCAATTTTTTCATGTCTGTCAGTTTTTGTTAGATATTGTCTATTCAAATATATTTAATACTCCGATAAACGCAAAATTTAAAGAAATATTTTGTGTTATTTATGGATAAAATCTGTTAAAGGTCTTCATTGGAAGAACATAAAAAAAGGCCATCTGCTTTACAGATGGCCCCTTTACAAGTTTTATAGTGCCTTATTTTCTTTCCAACACTTCATCAATCATGCCATAATCCTTGGCTTCCTGAGCAATCATCCAGTAGTCACGGTCACTGTCAGCCCATACTTTTTCGTAAGTCTGACCGCTGTGAAATGCAATAATGTCATATAACTCCTTTTTCAATTTCTGAATTTCACGCGCTGTAATTTCGATATCACTCGCTTGTCCCTCAGCCCCACCAAGAGGTTGGTGAATCATGATACGCGCGTGTTTTAAAGCGGTACGTTTTCCTTTGGCGCCTGCGCATTGTAAAACAGCTCCCATACTGGCAGCCATTCCGGTACAAATAGTTGCCACGTCAGGTTTAATGATCTGCATAGTGTCATATATTCCTAAACCAGCGTAAACACTTCCTCCCGGAGAGTTCACATAAATCTGAATGTCTTTCTTGGCATCCACACTTTCCAAAAATAATAACTGCGCCTGTACAATGTTTGCAACCTGATCATTAATGCCCGTTCCCAGAAATATGATACGATCCATCATTAAACGGGAGAATACGTCCATCTGCGCTACGTTCAAGGAACGTTCTTCAATAATATAGGGAGTTAAAGAAGATTGAATACGGGAAGTATAACTGTCGTAAGTCAAACTGTTGATGCCAGCATGTTTGGTGGCATACTTTCTAAATTCATTATTATCAAACATAATTTTCGTGTTTTTAGTTATTTCAAATGTAATTGTTACAGCTTTTATATCAAATACAATGCTAAATAGTTATTAACGCTAATTTGTCATACTTTTCTCAATTTCTTGTCAAATTTCATAAAAAAAGCCAGGGCATTAACTTTACATTGTTATTAAATAAATTGATAATGAAGCCCTTAGGCACATTTTATTGGACACCTTTGTATACATACTAAATGGCAAAAGACAAATACTGCATATTAAACGGTCATTTAATCAGTGTTTACGAACCAAGTGTTCCCTTTTCAAACCGTGCCTTTCGTTACGGAGATTCCTTATTTGAAAGTATACGCATCTGCAACAACAAGGTCATGTTCCTCAAAGATCATGTTACCCGCCTTAAATTAGGGATGACGGTTTTAAGAATGAACCTGCCTGCCGAATTAAACACTGAAAATATTCAGGAATTTATTGTTCAGCTTCTTAAACACAATGTACACGCTCCCCACGCCAGAGTGCGGCTTACCGTCTTCCGCAACGAAGGCGGATATTATACTCCTGAAACAAATGA
>CAZMHW010000795.1:0-1718 GCA_964566105.1 uncultured Akkermansia sp. | reverse complement strand
GGTAACAACTGTCAGGCGATCATTGCTGGCAAGAGTTTCCGGGCGTTTTTCTTCGCGGAAATGTCTATCTCAGCGGAGAATACTCGGCTCGCTTTGACCGCAACGTTGCCTAGCCGCAATCCTTTAAGCCCGTGTTGGTGTTTTCACCAACAAGAAACTTTGTGAGATAAAACCTAAGTCGGACTTTTCTTTTGAACAAATCTTTTTATCTTTGATTAAACCCAAACAATCGCTTACAAATACTTACAAGTACTTAATGTCAGTTTTGTAACGCTTAGCGGGTAGTTAGCGGTAATTTTATGACAGAAAACCAACAGACACTTTATCCTGTAATTAAAGACGACAAATACGGCTTTATTGACAGCCGCGGAAAAATTGCTATTGACTTTGAGTTTGATGGAGCTTCGACATTTACTGACGGACTTGCTAGAATATTTGTAAAGGACAAAGTTGGGTATATAGACCTTAAAGGTAACGTTGTCATCAATCCAATATACGACAGTGGCTTGGGCTTCTCCAACGGTCTTGCCGTTGTAAGAATAAATGACAAGCATGGATATATAAATAAAATGGGTGACATTGTTATTAAACCTTCCTTTTATAGGGCAGACGATTTTGAAAATGATATAGCTTTTGTAATGGAAAGTGTTACTTCAAAAGGCTGCTTTATAAATAAGCAAGGTGAAATTATTCTAAACGGTCGTAACTATCTTATTTCTAAATTTCGTGAAGGGTTAATAAATTGTGGGTACAATGGCAACTGGGGATATATTGATTTAAATAATGAATTTGTTATTCCACCAATTTATAATTCTGCAACAGAATTTTCTGAAGGTAAAGCCGCAGTATCTCCTAAAAAAGACATAAACGGTAAGCCTAACAAAAAAGAACTTTACGGCTTCATCAACAGACACAATGAAATGATTATTCCTCCGATATACCAAGGAGCAGATATTCATTTTTCAGAAGGACTATGCGCTGTATGGAACAAGGCGTATGGCTATATAAACGAAATTGGCGAATTAGTAATTCCATACTCATTAGACTTAGGACAACACTTCTCCAACGGGCTTGCTGTTTTTAAACCTGTTGGTAAAAGTAAAAAATACGGTTACATTGACAAGAAAGGTAATATTATTATTGAGCCAAAATTTACTAGTGCTGACAATTTTGAAAATGAAATTGCACCCATAATTATTGGTGAAAAATATGACCAATTTAAATACGGCTATATAGACAAAAAAGGTGACTATGTATGGGAGCCAAGTCGTTAAAAAACTGCCGCTAACAAGCAAGCCCAATTTGCGCAGACTAGGTAATAGCTTTTACAAAAAGTTTCGGCAGACAGTTTTTCATTTTTGCAAAAGCAACAAATATTTGCATCTTTAATTAAACATTTCGGTAGACAAGTATTCCAAACTGCAAACTGGGCTTGCTTGCAATCCGTTAGCTGCAACCCACCCAATTCCGGGACGACATTTACTTCCAAAACTAACTTTTTATATCTTTGAACCGACTGATAATTAATAGCTTTAAAAAACGTTAGTCATAACACTATGAACACACGGCGAACATTGAAAAGCATGAAATAAATTGTATTTTGCATTAAATAAAAAAGTAAACAATGACAGATTGGATAAAACACCCTCTAATATTAGAAGGTGAAAAAGTTAAATTAGTACCATTAGCAGAACAGTATTTTGACGAACTTATAAGAC
>CAZMHW010000794.1:0-1719 GCA_964566105.1 uncultured Akkermansia sp. | reverse complement strand
CTGTGCTTGTTGCACAACTAAGATACTCATGTTAATCAAATTTTAAAAAAGAATCTTGACAAATTTCACTTTGCAGCTATATTAAGGTATGCAAGGCAAAAAACAGTATACCGAAAAACTCTTCACCAGCTTTCAACTCTCTGATCGGGTGCCTGATGATAATTTTTACCGTCGCTTAAAATCGCTGCTCGACATTGAGTTTTTGCGGGAAGAAACCAAACAGTATTATGGACACGAAGGCAATTCAAGTATCGATCCGATTGTATTCTTCAAACTCATTTTGGTTGGTTATTTCGAAAATCTTAACAGCGACCGTAAAATTATTAGTCATTGTTCTTTAAGATTAGATATTCTTTATTTCATAGGATACGACATTGATGAAGAACTCCCATGGCATAGCACCATTAGCAGAACTCGTGGTCTTTATGGTGAAGAGGTTTTTCGCAAGCTGTTTAAAGCTGTTTTATCCTTGTGCGTGAAGAAGGGTATGGTTGCTGGTAAACGTCAAGCTATTGACAGCGCCTTTATTAAAGCCAATGCAAGTTTAGATAGCGTAGCTGAAAAAGAAGTGATAGCAGACGGAGATGTGTTTTTGAACGAACTTGATGAGAACGACGAGAACAAAGTAAGTGCAACAAAGAAAGCGGAAGTAGAGTACCATCATTCTTGGAAAGAAAAAACCTATAAAGACCAACCAGGTAAGTCCAGAGAAAATAGAGAACTTGATGAGTTTGGGAATATCATCCGCCCTCGCTATTTGAGCAATCACACTCACTACAGCACAACAGATCGCGACGCGAGAATTAGCGTAAAACCAGGCAAACCCCGGCAGTTTAATTACACTGCCCAAACAAGTGTAGATACACAGAGTCATGTAATAACAAATATCATGGCCGATTACAGCGACAAAAAAGACAGTTCATCTTTACCACAAGTAATTCAACAAACGAAAGAAAATTTAGAGGCCAATGGTTTAAAGCTTGAGGAAGTACTTGCTGATGCTGGCTACAGCAGCGGTTCGGCATTAGCTAATTTAAAAGAAAATAACATTGTTGGTTACATCCCTAATTTCGGATTATATAAACCTGAACGTGTAGGCTTCATAAAAAACAAAGAACTTAATCAATACGAATGTCAGCGTGGTAACAGAGCAATTATTTCTTACAAAGGAGAGAGAAAGAGAAGAGATGGTAATGAAAAGGTGTATCGCAGCAGCGAAAAGGTTTGTGGCAGCTGCCCTTTAAGAGAAGCCTGCTGTGGAAAAAACACGCGATTTAAAAAAATTACAGAAACAGTTGATAAACACTTATACGATGAAATGCATGAACGCTTGCAATCGCCGCAGGCCAAACGTATGAAAGTACAACGCAGCTCTACAGTTGAACCGGTGTTAGGCAGTTTAATTAATTTCACCGGCATGCGTCGCATCTGGACAAGAGGAATAAAAAACGCAAACAAGTTTGTATTAGGTGCAGCTATTGCGTACAATCTGAAGAAGTGGATTAATTGGCAAGAAATAAACAAAAAATTAACATGCAATAAACAAACAAAGGTTGAAAAGCCCGTAAAATCAGCACTTTCATCTTGTATTAGTCTATGTTTGACATTTAGAACCTTCGAAAAATCGCGTCAAATTTTAATGCGCTAAAAACAAAAGTTCCTATAAACGATTTGAAGGGCTTGAATTTTCAGGTTTAAGCAGGGTTGTGCAACGGCCAC
>CAZMHW010000793.1:0-1726 GCA_964566105.1 uncultured Akkermansia sp. | reverse complement strand
AAAAAAGGTTCAAACACTTTTTCCTTCACTTCCTGAGTCATCCCAATACCAGTGTCCTCAAAGGTAATGTGTACTTTTCCACCTTCTTCAAAAGTAGAAATAGTTAATTTATTATTTGTTGAGCCCACCTTTTTATTCATTGCATAAAGTGCGTTGCTCAATACGTTCATAAAAACCTGGTTCAGTTTACCTGGATAACATTCAATGATCGGGATTTTACCAAGATGAGTAATGACCTCTACGTTCTTTGGAATAGAACTTCGGAGTAAAATGAGTGTAGACTCAATCCCCTCGTTAATATTAGCCTCCTTAATATCACTTTCATCGAGTCGTGAAAAGTTTTTAAGTCCCGACACAATCTCAGCAGTTCTTCTTGCCCCATCTTCAATGCCATTCAACAAAGTTCCTATTTCGGTCTTAAGATAATCGAGATCGATCTTCTTTTTGTAAGCATCAATCTCTTTCAATTTTTCAACCAAGGCTACTTCCGGAGTAATAGTTTCGTATTTATCCACTACATCAAACACTTCCGAAATATCCATTTTAAGTGGCTTCAGATTAGCGCTGACGAAATTAATAGGATTATTTATCTCATGCGCTATACCGGCGGTTAGTTGACCCAACGAAGCCATTTTTTCCGCATTCACCAGTTGGGTTTGCGTATCTTTAAGATAAGTAAGTGTTACATTGAGTTCTTCATTTGTCTCTTCTAATTCCAGAGTACGTTCATGCACTTTCTGTTCCAGGAGGATATTTTGCTCGGTAATAAGTTTTTGGTTTTGTTGCGATACACGGAGTGCCTCGGCCTGAGACTGTTCTTTTTCCCTTTTCAGGACATTGATCCGATCTGCCAACGCGAGTGAAAGAAGCACAACCTCGGCTGCAGCACCAAAAGGCATGGTGTAAAAAGTAAAATTGTTAATAGGAAGAAATCCAAAGTTAGTCATGGCGTAAATGGTTACCCCAAATAAGAACATTGACCAGGCGAGAAGAAAAAAACGTGCCGGCTTATAATCTTTTCTAAAAATTAAAAATGCGCCCACCATCATGTACATAGAAAGGGAGGAGGCACAAATGGTAATTAACTGAAAACTGATATTAAAAAGCCCGAATACTGCCAGAAGGAAGGCAATGGAATAAGCGATTGTAAAATACTTAAAGCCTTTATCCATTTTTGGGATAAAAACGCCTGTATTCAGAAACACCCGCATAAAATAGCTACTGGCTACCCCAACCATTGGTGAAAATATAAAGGGACTCCATTCGGCCAAAAACGGGATGTTTGGCCATAGATATTGAAATGTATACCCCTGAATGCTACACTGGGTTAAGATAACAGTGGCCAGATAGATGATGTAATACAAGTATGTTTTGTCGCGAACGGTGATGTAAAGAAATGTGTTGTACAGAAACATTACCAGCATGATACCGGCGAAAATCCCAAAAATAAAATCCCTCGTTTTGTTTGCTTCGAAAATAACTTCCTGCGTGCCAAAGCTTATTGGAATCTGCAAATTATCGCGTGATTTTACCCGAAGGTATACTTCACTGATTTTATTGGTATCCAACCGCACCCGGTAAATGTAATTCGGATCAAAGAACTCGCGTGAACCAAAAGGTAAGCGTTCTCCAGTTTTTAATACCTCATATACACCTTTTGCATTTTTTTGATAAAAATCTATTTCATCAAGAGCCGGTTGGGAAATCTGCATACGATATGTTTCCC
>CAZMHW010000792.1:0-1732 GCA_964566105.1 uncultured Akkermansia sp. | reverse complement strand
TTCATGAAGACAATTCTTGTAGCCACAGATTATTCGGAAGTATCGCTTAACGCAGTAAACTACGCTGCAGAATTTGCTCTACATGCCCATGCAAAATTAATCCTGTTTCACGCTTTCCATCCTCCGGTTGCCATCTCCGAGCTTCCCGTTACCTTGCCAACAGTAAGCGAACTGGAAAGAGACTCAAAAAAACAACTCAAAAAAATAGAAAAAAAATTAAAGGAAAAATACGGCGATCAGTTGCAAACCGAAATAGAGTACCGTTGTGGTTTAGCTGTAGATGAAATCGTTCTTTACGTAAAAGAAAATAAGACAGACCTCGTTGTTATTGGCATGCATGGCGCCGGTTTTCTCACCGAAAAAATGATTGGCAGCACTACTACCTCTCTTATTCACAATGCGACCTTCCCTGTTTTAAGCATAGATTCAAAGTTGCAGTTTAACCCTCTCAAACGTATTGCCTTTGCCTGCGATTACATGGAAATAAAAAATAAAGAAATTTTAGAACCTATTAATAAACTGGCGAGGATGTTCAAATCGCACCTGTATATTCTGAACGTACTTAACAAAAGCGATGTGAGGCCAACCATTGAGGAAGCTATTGTGGGTGTGAAACTGGAAAAAGCCGTAGAAGAAGTGGCCCATAGTTTTCACTACATAAAAAACGACGATGTGATTGAAGGAATAAACACATTTGCTTCCATCAATAAAATTGACATGGTGGTAATGATCCCGAGAAAACACAATTTATTTAAAAGTCTCATAAAAGAATCTACTACCAAACGTATGGCCTTTCACAGCAGTATACCACTCCTAACTATTCACGAATAAAACGAGTACTCATGAAAATAGAAATTAACGACCACAGAAAAGTATTTGCCATTCAGGAAGAATTCAGCAAGCACTATCCCTTTCTTAAACTGGAATTTTTTGCCAAACCACATAAACCGGGTGGTGAAAGTTCCAAAAAAATTCTGAAACCCGGAAGTAAGACCATAGGCGAATGCCGCACTCTTCATAATAGCGGAACGATGACGATTAGTCCTACGATGACGGTGGTTGACCTGGAGCAGCGTTTTGCCGACGTTTATGGCCTGGGAGTTCTGATATTCCGCAAATCGGGTAATGTGTGGCTGGAAACCAGTGTTACCGATGGCTGGACATTGGAAGATCAGAATAAACAGGGAGAAGCGTTAAGCAAAGATATTCCGAACTAAAAATTGACCAGAAGCTCGACCCGGCCAGAGACCGGGTTTTTTAATGCACTACGCTAAAGTGTAAACCCGCAATAGAACAAAACAAATAGTCTATATTTGTATCACGTAGTTATATACCTGAATAGTAGAACCTGGTTTACCAGCATGTATTTGAAACCAACACTATGAATACCAAAGCCCTTAGATCTTTTTTAAATGAAGCCGGCGAAATTGCCCGCTTTACGGGAAGATTTTTCAGCGAAACCTTTAAACCGGGTTTTGAGTTTCGTGAATTTTTACGGCAGTGTTTTTTTATCGGATACAATTCCCTGCCACTGGTTGCCATCACGGCTTTTATCATGGGACTTGTAATTACGATACAATCCCGTCCTACCCTGGTTGAATTTGGTGCAGAAGCCTGGTTACCCAAAATGGTTTCCGTTTCCCTTGTACGCGAAATAGCCCCGGTTATTACGGCGCTTATTTGTGCAGGTAAAATAGGCTCAGGTATTGGAGCAGAATTAGGCTCAATGAAA
>CAZMHW010000791.1:0-1736 GCA_964566105.1 uncultured Akkermansia sp. | reverse complement strand
GGCCATGACCGGTGAAATTACCTTACGCGGAAAAGTACTGCCTGTGGGTGGCATTAAAGAAAAACTACTTGCCGCTAAAAGAGCCGGTATTAAAGAAGTTATTCTGTGCATCGACAATAAAAAAGATGTAGAGGATATTAAACCCGATTATTTAAAAGGTTTGACCTTTCATTACGTCACACAAATGGAAGATGTACTGAAGCTGGCTTTACTGAAAGAAAAGGTAAAAGATTAAGAGAAAAAGAACTTAAGGGAGTAGAGAGGAATTGTAAGCGAGGTATTGAACTTACAAAAACAAGGATACCATTTCATGCCGGGCGTCTTATTTCTTTCGATACACAGCGTACACCATTTCTCCATCATACTCCGGACCTCTGGCGGTGAACACATTTATAAGAGTTGGATTTTTATCCAGCTCTTCTTTGTTTATACCTGATTGGGAATCGCCAAAACGGTTATCCCAGATCAGAAAATCACCTGATCGCATGTTTAAGATATTCCCGGAGCTTACATTTATTTTTTTTGAAAGATCAAATTGATCCAGGTCCATGGTGACACTCAAATAATGGTGATTGTAGAGTAAAGGAAAATGTATATTGGACTGTTTACTCATAAAATCTGCCACCTGCTCCGCTAAATGGTGCTCATTGGTTAAGCGCATATCCTTGTCCCAATTAATAGCAGAGGGATTTGGGGTAAAAGGGAAAACAACTACGTAGACGATCAAAATAACTGCGGCCATTTTTTTTAATCGTGTTTTCTTTTCCAAAAATTCTTCCGTAAGCAAATTAAAACCCTGTAACATAATAATTCCCGTCATTGGCATAATGCCCAGTAACACCCGTTTTAAACCCATGGAATTAAAAATACCCAAATACCAGAACAAACTGTGTGCAACAAAAAAAGCAGAAAAACCCATCCAGATTAAAATCCCCTCTTCAGCGCTTGCCTTTTTTTGCGCAATTTTTACTGCAAGACTTATAAAACCTAAGCAGAACAAAGCATACATAGGAACACCCACCACGTTTATAAACTGCTCCACAAAATGGAAGAGCGGTCCACTGCCATACACGCTGCTCATTGTAGCATAGGGTATTTTAGTAAAGACCCATAAAAAATCGTGGTGTACAAAATACCCGGCTATGCCGTAACATACAGAACCAAAAAACAACCAGGGAAGCGTTTTCCATGACTGTTTAAACAAAAAATACAGAACAAATACACCACTAATGATTAAACCTTCGGAACGGACATAGGGTAAAAATGAAATAATCAGGCAGGCCGCCAGGTAACGTTTCTTAAGACACATAAGAAGCCCCAGAGCTGTAAACAAAGCAAATAAGGGTTCCGTTAAACCTGAAAAAGTAAGAATATAAAACAATGGAGAGAAAATCATAAACACAACAACGAGCAAGCTGTTCTTCAGTCGCATTTCTTCCGCGACTTTATACGTTACCAAAAGCGTGAACCAGCTTACCAGTGCGTTAAACACTTTAACCCCCACAAAACCGAACTGGGCGAAAGGTGATGCCAGCAATACAAAAACAGGTTTGGCCCAATGGTCAAAATACAAAACAGGATGATAAGGAGCGTAACGGGCAAAAAGGTAATGTGCAATACTGTCACCTGCATCCCCGGTTCCATCAAAATAAACGATGGTAAAGGCCTCCAGCAAAGCATATACAAACAGGAGGTAATAAATATAAAAATTGGATACAAAAAAGATACATTCCAAG
>CAZMHW010000790.1:0-1742 GCA_964566105.1 uncultured Akkermansia sp. | reverse complement strand
GGTTTATTGCAACGCACTTCAGTTTACGGGACATATACCTATCATTTAAAGATAAACAAAAAGGCCTCTATTAATTTTGGACTCGGAGTGGGTGGTATCCGTCATAAAGTAAGAGTTTACGATGCCAAGCCTTATGACAAGGACGATAGTTATTTGAGTTCGGATGTGCTGAATGGTTTTGCGTTTGATGCCAATGCCGGTTTTTATTTTTATACAAAAAATTTCTTTCTCGGTTTTAGCGATCAGCAAATGCCAAATGCTAAAATTTTATGGTCTAATTCTATTGGAAGAAATACTACGCATTTTTACACTTATGCCGGGTACAATTTTCATTTCGGTAGCAAAAAAGAGTGGGTGGTGCAGCCTTCAGTGCTGGTGCGCACAAATAGCCCGGTTCCTTATCAGTTTGAAGTACATGCAAAGGTGATCTATAGTGAAATGCTTTGGCTGGGCTTAAGTTACCGCGATAAGTCTTCAGCCTGTGCCATGCTGGGCTGTAATATCAAAAAACAAATCGCGGTTGCGTACAGTTATGATTATACGCTGACTAAATTGAGTAGCTATTCGACAGGCAGTCATGAAATCATGTTGTCTTATCTGATCCCTTTCAAGAAGAAAAAATCGAAGAGTGAGCTGATCAAAGACGCGGACGAAGAAGAGTTGAACAAGATAGATAACACTTTAAAAACCAATTTGAGAAACAGTAAAAAGAAAAAGGATTCTGAAAAGAAAACTGATAATGAAACTGAAAAACCACAGGATACGGAACCTGAAAAGACCGTAGATCCGGTTCCTGAAAAGGGTAGTGACAGTGCACCCGTTGTGGAGCCAGAAAAAACTTTGGATACTCCGGTAATTGAAACTAAGCCGGAAGAAGGAAAAACACCTGAAACAGATAGTATTAAAGAAGGAGACGTGAAGAAGGAAAGTGAAACCGAACGAAAACCAGAAGTTGGAAAATAAATGAATAAACGAATTAAAATACTGGTATTATTTGCTTTTTTTATCATGAAAGCCGGGCTTTCTATGGCGCAGATTGATACAGCCTTCTGGTTTGCCGCTCCCTGGTCTACACCAGATCATACAGAACGACATAACATTGTGGTACATTTGTCCACCTTTTCTGCACCTACAACAACTGTGCGTCTAAGGCAACCTGCAGCTATTGCCCCCAATAAGTATGATACAACAATTGTAATTCCAGCTAATAGCACGTTTGATTATATTTTTTGGAGAGATAAACTTGCAGCCGGACCTCCATCCACCTTGACACCGAACGTTGCTTTTGATTCTCTTGAGGTAAAGCCTGCAAATACTGTGGTACCATATGGGCTCTATATTTCTTCATCTTCAAATATTACTGTGGTTTATGACGTTATTTGTCAGGCTCCCGGATTTAATAATCCTGAAACTTATTCCCTAAAGGGGCAAAATGGTTTAGGAAAAGAATTTGTTTGTCCACAACAAACTCTATATAGGAATCGTACACTTGGAGATAGACCAAACACACCCCTTGGAGTTTTACAACCCAAACAACAGATTGTTATTGTAACCACCGCACCTAATACAGTAGTTTGGATAACTCCAAGATGCAACATAGTAGGACATCCTGCTAACATAACCTTTAGCGTGATGCTACCTAGTGCAGGAAGCGCTTTTAATTGCGAAAACGTGGTTCAGAACACCTACGTGCCTGGAAATAACCTTGCGGGCACGATAGTAGTTTCCGATAAACCTATTGC
>CAZMHW010000789.1:0-1748 GCA_964566105.1 uncultured Akkermansia sp. | reverse complement strand
TTTTGTGGGAATATACCCGGACTTTCCCTTAAAGACCTCTATTCTGAAGGAACTTGAGTTAAATAAGCTGCAACTTTATCCCTATCAGCAAGGAGATTACAGAGGGTTTATTGATGGCAGCGGCAAATTTATTATTAAGCCAGTATACGACGAAGCCAGCGATTTTTATGAGGGACTTTCTGTGGTATCGCGGAACGATTCGGTGTTTTTTATCAATAAACACAATGTAAATCCTTTTAATAAAATTTATTCGGATGCCTCTGTCTTTAAAAATGGGATAGCACCTGTAAAACAGAATGGTAAATGGTATTTTATTAACAGACAAGGCCAGAGTATTTCTAAATTTTATGATGAGATCAGTGAACTCTCCGATAATGTGTATGTGGTAAAGGCTGGCGATAAATATGGGGCTCTGGACCATTTTGGGCAAAGTATTTTAGAACCTAAGTTTGATAAATTAGGGGATTTTAAGAATGGTTATGCCTATTTTATGGAGAAAGGTCTTTATGGTTTTGTGTCGCGCACCGGCACTATTCATAAGGCAGAGTTTGAATGGATCTCTGATTTTAATGGTCAGCAGGTTGCCATTATTCAGCAAAACAACAAATACGGACTTATCAATGAATTCGGAAAAAAAATTCTTGAACCCAATTATGACCAGGTGCTTAAAACCAATTGGCATGTGTTTGTTCTTGTTAGCAACGGGCAATATGGTTTTTTTAGTTCTGAAGGCTGTTTTATAAGTCCGGTAGCTTACGATTACATGAAAGAGTATCCTGTAGAATATTACACCAATGGTGTTTTATTTAAACTCCTTAAAAAAGGAGAGCAGGCATTTGTGGATGAGAATGGCCGGATGAACATTAATTTTGGTGCTTATCAGGAAGTACATTTTGCAGGAAACGATCTGATAAGGGTAAAACAAAAAAACAAATACGGTTATGTGGACCGTAAACTTGCGTTGATCAGTCCCTACAAATACCAGCAGGCGGAAGATTTTTCGGACAGCCTGGCATTGGTGAAATTTAAGGACATTACGGTTTTACTCAACACCGAAGGCAGGGAAGTGTTTTCCACAGGCGCGGAGATGCAGAGGCTTTCGGCGCATTGTTTTCTGGTTAACGACGACGCACGTTCCATCATTAATCACAAAGGAGAACTTCTGTACACCGAAGTAGACAATGTTCAGAAATTGAATCCAAAACTCCTGATTGTTAGCTTAAATAATGGCGAAATAAAATTGTTATCCGATTAAACATTATTACATTTATACCCTAAAAATACACGTATGAGCAAAGTACATAATTTTAGCGCAGGTCCGGGCATCTTACCGGCGGAGGTTTTGAAACAAGCATCTGAGGCCTGCATTAATTTTGATAATTTAAATTTGTCCTTATTGGAAATTTCTCACCGCAGTAAGAACTACGAAAAGGTGATGGACGAGGCCCGTTCAATTGTAAAAGAGTTATTCGAAGTGGGGGATGAGTACGAGGTTCTTTACCTGGGCGGTGGAGCAAGTCTGCAATTTGCCATGGTACCTTACAATTTGCTCAGGACAGACGGTTATGCCGCTTATGTGAATACAGGTGTTTGGGCAAGTAAAGCCATAAAAGAGGCTAAACTCATTGGCGACACCCGTGTGATTGCTTCCTCAGAAGATAAAAAGTTCAATTACATTCCTAAAGGATACGAGATCCCAAAAGATGCGGATTATCTGCACATTACCAGCAATAATACCATCTATGGAA
>CAZMHW010000788.1:0-1751 GCA_964566105.1 uncultured Akkermansia sp. | reverse complement strand
GCAAAAACCAAATAAGCTAAATTCCTGCCCTTTCCAATTAGGTGTGCTTCGCACTTTTTTGCGCATCTCACGTCCGTTCAGTCAAAGGCGCAGAAGCCACAGGCGTGCGGTTTTTTATTTGTTTTAATCTGCCTATATTTAAACTTTAGTGAGTATTTTTATTCTCTATTTCCTATTATGACAGTACAGCAATATATCGACAATATCAATTCAGCCTTTAAAAGAGGTAACGCAACAGAACATACTTATCGTGGCGACCTTAAACAATTAATTGAATCAATTGTAAAAGATATTGCTGCAACCAACGAACCCAAAAGACAATCTTGTGGCGCTCCCGATTATATCCTAACTAAAAAAGATATTCCTGTGGGTTTTATAGAGGCTAAAGATGTTGGCGACAAAGATTTAGAGGGAAATAAAAAAATAGGAAACAAAGAACAATTCGACCGTTACAAAGCTTCGCTTAATAATTTAATATTTACCGATTACATTGATTTTCATTTGTATCGTGACGGACAATTTGTAACTAAAATAGCAATTGCAGAAATTCAAGATGGAAAAATAGTTGCATTACCAAACAACTTTTCTTCATTCGAAAATCTATTAAAAGATTTTTGTACGCACATTAGCCAATCAATTAAAAGTTCAAAAAAATTAGCTGAAATGATGGCGGGCAAAGCCCGCTTACTTTCAGAAGTAATTGAAAAGGCTTTAACAAGTGACGAAACAAACCAAGAGAACAGTACACTTAAAGACCAAATGAATGCCTTTAAGGAAATATTAATTCACGATATTACACCAAAAGGTTTTGCAGATGTTTATGCTCAAACAATTGCTTACGGTATGTTTGCCGCTCGTTTACACGACCCTACTTTGCCAACTTTTAGCAGACAAGAAGCATCTGAATTAATTCCAAAATCAAATCCATTTTTGCGTAAACTATTTGGATACATTGCTGGTCCTGATATTGACGACCGTATTAAATGGATTGTAGATAGTTTAGTAGAAATATTTTTAGCTTGTAACGTAGCAGAAATTTTAAAAAACTATGGCAAGACAACAAAAATGGAAGACCCAATTATCCATTTTTACGAAACATTTTTGAGTGAATACGACCCAAAACTTCGTAAGGCTCGTGGTGTATGGTACACGCCCGCACCAGTTGTAAATTTCATTGTTCGTGCTGTTGATGATATTTTAAAAACAGAATTTAATTTACCGCAAGGTTTAGCTGATACAAGTAAAACAAAAATAAAAGTAAACTTACAGGGGAAACAAGTTGAACAAGATGTACACAAAGTACAAATACTTGACCCAGCAACAGGAACAGGAACATTTCTCGCAGAAGTAGTAAAACACGTTCATAAGAAATTTGAAGGGCAACAAGGTATTTGGAGCAATTATATTGAAACACATTTATTACCTCGCTTAAATGGATTTGAGTTATTAATGGCGAGTTACGCAATGGCTCATTTACAAATGGATTTATTGTTTACTGAAACTGGCTACAAACCAACTAAAGAACAACGTTTACGAATATACTTAACAAACAGTTTAGAAGAAAGCCACCCCGATACAGGAACTTTATTTGCTAATTGGTTAAGTGCAGAAGCTAACGAAGCCAATCAAATTAAGCGAGATACACCTGTAATGTGTATTATAGGTAATCCGCCTTATAGCGGAGAAAGCGCCAATAAGGGTGAATGGATTATGAACCTAATGGAAGATTATAAAAAAGAGCCAGGAGGAAA
>CAZMHW010000787.1:0-1754 GCA_964566105.1 uncultured Akkermansia sp. | reverse complement strand
GGTGGACCTGAACGCACCAACAAACGTTTTCATTACGTGAGCATTGGCATGCCGGCGCATCGCTTAAGCACCGCTTTCGACAGTGTTACTCTTTATGGAAATGACCCTGACCACCGCCCGGATATCTACGGAAAAATAGGAAACAGCGGTGTAAGTGTGTGTTGTCTTGACGACGCGAAAAAACTTTACAGCGGCTTCAATTTAGCCGATCCTAAAACCTCGGTATCCATGACCATTAATGGTCCGGCTGCTACCATTGCCGCCTTTTTTATGAACGCCGCGATTGATCAACAATGCGAATTGTATATCAAGGCTAATGGATTGGAAAAGGAAGTTGACAAAAAAATTGAAGAGATCTTTAAAAAGAAAGGCACCAAACGTCCTAAGTACAATGCTGCTGAACTTCCGGAAGGCAACAACGGACTGGGTTTAATGTTACTGGGAGTTACCGGCGATATGGTTTTACCAAAAGAGGTTTACGAAAAAATTAAAGCCAGTACATTATCACAGGTGCGCGGAACGGTTCAGGCAGACATCCTAAAAGAAGACCAGGCACAAAATACCTGCATTTTCAGTACAGAATTCAGTTTGCGTGTAATGGGCGATGTACAGCAGTATTTCATTGATAAAAATGTTCGCAATTTTTATTCGGTTTCTATCAGTGGGTACCACATTGCGGAAGCAGGCGCCAATCCTATTTCACAGCTGGCCTTTACTTTATCTAACGGATTTACCTTTGTAGAATATTATCTGAGTCGTGGCATGAACATCAACGACTTCGCTCCAAACCTGTCATTCTTTTTTAGTAATGGTATTGATCCGGAGTACAGCGTGATTGGCCGTGTGGCCCGTCGTATCTGGGCCAAAGCCATGAAACAAAAATACGGCGCCAACGAAAGAAGTCAGATGTTGAAATACCACATTCAAACTTCCGGACGTTCATTGCATGCACAGGAAATTGACTTCAATGACATTCGTACAACCCTGCAAGCTCTTTACGCTATTTACGACAACTGCAATAGTTTGCACACAAATGCTTACGATGAAGCCATCACCACTCCTACCGAAGAATCGGTGAGAAGAGCCATGGCCATTCAATTGATTATTAACCGCGAATTGGGTCTGGCCAAAAATGAAAATCCATTGCAGGGCGCCTTCATTATTGAAGAGTTAACCGACCTGGTAGAGGAAGCGGTATTAAGTGAATTCGACAGCATTACCGAACGTGGTGGTGTATTAGGCGCAATGGAAACCATGTACCAGCGCAGTAAGATCCAGGAAGAAAGTTTGTATTATGAAACCTTGAAACATAATGGCGAATATCCTTTAATTGGTGTTAATACCTTCCTCAGCTCGAAGGGAAGTCCTACGGTATTGCCACGCGAAGTGATCCGTTCTACCACTGAAGAAAAAGAAGCACAGATCGCTACCCGCAATAACTTGTGGGAAACACACAAGGCCGATGGCCCGGGTGCGGTCAAGGCCTTGCAGCAAGCTGCCATACACAACCAGAATTTATTCGAAGGATTGATGGAAGCGGTAAAATACTGTTCTCTGGGACAAATTACCAATGCCCTTTTTGAAGTGGGCGGACAGTACAGAAGGAATATGTAATAAAATTGTTTTACTAAATAAAACCTCACCATTTGGTGGGGTTTTATTGCAATTACCCAATATGAAAAAAACAGTCTGTTTATTAATCCTCTTTCTATTTGTTCAAAGTAGCACGTTGTCTGGGCAAGACAGCATAACTA
>CAZMHW010000786.1:0-1760 GCA_964566105.1 uncultured Akkermansia sp. | reverse complement strand
GGCGTATGTTTGTATTAAAAAGAGATGGCACCAGAGAGTCGGTAAAATTCGATAAAATTACCGCACGTATTCAAAAACTAAGCTATGGCCTTGAGCCGGCTCACGTAGACCCGATCCTGGTCGCGAAGAAAGTAATTGACGGTGTTTACGATGGTGTTACCACCAGCGAGTTAGACAATTTAGCGGCTGAAACAGCTGCGGGTTTAACGTCTCGTCACCCCGATTATGCGCAGTTAGCCTCGCGTATCGCCGTAAGTAACCTGCACAAGAACACAATTAAGTCTTTCTCCAAGACAATTGAAGCCTTGTATCATTACATTGATCCTAAAAACGGTTTAAACGCTTCTTTGATCGCCGATGACGTTTATAAGATCGTGATGGAAAACGCACACACACTTGACTCTTCTATTATATACGACAGAGATTTTGGTTACGATTATTTTGGTTTTAAAACATTAGAGCGCTCTTACCTGTTAAAAATGAACAACCGTGTTGCTGAACGCCCACAACACATGATCATGCGCGTAGCGGTAGGAATTCATAAAAACGACATTGAAGCAGCATTAAGAACCTATACCTTAATGAGCGAGCGCTGGTTTACCCACGCTACTCCTACCCTATTTAACGCCGGTACACCTAAACCGCAAATGAGCTCTTGCTTTTTATTGCAGGTAAAAGACGATAGCATTGATGGTATTTACGATACCTTAAAACAATGCGCTAAAATCTCTCAAAGCGCCGGTGGTATTGGTATCAATATTCACAACGTACGTGCCACAGGTTCTTACATTAAAGGCACCAACGGTACCAGCAACGGTATTATCCCGATGTTGAAAGTGTACAACGAAACAGCCCGTTACGTAGACCAGGGTGGTGGAAAACGCAAAGGTTCCATTGCGGTGTATTTAGAGCCATGGCATGCGGATATTTACGAATTTCTTGACATCCGTAAAAACCACGGGAAAGAAGAAATGCGTGCCCGTGATTTATTCACGGCACTCTGGATACCGGATTTATTTATGAAACGTGTGGAAGCGGAAGGCGACTGGAGCCTGATGTGCCCGAACGAATGTCCTGGTTTGAGCGATTGCCACAGCGCAGAGTTTGAAGCCTTGTACGAAAAATACGAAGCAGAAGGAAAATTCCGTAAACAAATTAAAGCACGTGAATTATGGGCAGCGATTATTGAAGCGCAAATTGAAACCGGTAACCCTTATATGTTGTTTAAAGATGCTGCGAACAGCAAATCGAACCAACAAAATTTAGGTACCATTAAATCGTCTAACCTGTGTACAGAAATTATTGAATACACCAGCAAAGACGAAGTAGCGGTGTGTAACTTAGCTTCCATTGCCTTACCACGTTTTGTAGACGAAAAAACAGCGACTTTTGATCATAATAAATTATTTGAGATCACCTACGCCGCTACAGTAAACCTAAACAAGATCATTGACCGTAATTACTACCCTATTCCTGAAGCGCGTAACAGCAACATGCGTCACCGTCCGATTGGTTTAGGTGTACAAGGTCTGGCGGACGCCTTTATATTGATGCGTTTCCCTTTTGAAAGTGAAGAAGCAAAACGTTTGAACTCTGAAATTTTTGAAACCATTTATTTTGCGGCTTTAACTGCAAGTAAAGACCTGGCAAAAGTAGAAGGTGCTTACGAATCGTATGCAGGCTCTCCGGCTTCCAAAGGTATTTTCCAACACGACATGTGGAACGTAAAACCAAGTGATCGTTGGGAATGGGATGTATTG
>CAZMHW010000785.1:0-1768 GCA_964566105.1 uncultured Akkermansia sp. | reverse complement strand
GGCTAACAGTGCGGCATCTTTCACCGACATGTACAATACACGGATGAATGCGCCAGGAAACTATAGTTTACCACGTCAAATACGTATCGGGGTATTGTTTGAATTTTAATAACAGGAGGGATTTATCATGAAAAAAGTAATAATAACACTAGCAATTCTATCAGGTACTACTTTATTTGGTAGAGAAAAGGCGGCAGCTGAAAGGCCAAACGTCTCATCTTCGGGAAGCGCCAGCCAGAGAATTATGGCAAGTTGTGCCGCACCTAATGCAAGTCAGGAACTTCGTTATAACAACGTACGTACGATCATTTTCAGTGGTGGTGATATGTGGTGGGATCGTAATGGTAATGGAAACGCCTTTTATTACATTCCTGCCGTTGAAAACAGGGCTACAGGTGTTTCTTCCAGCTTTGCCGGATCTATCTGGTTAGGTGGTTTGGATGCGGGTGGACAGTTAAAAGTGGCCGCTATGACTTACCGTCAAAATGGTATCGACTTCTGGGCAGGTCCTTTAGACACAACCAACGCGTCTGCAGATCCTGCCGTGTGTGCTAAATACGACAGGATTTATACGGTTAGAAGAGATGAGGTAGAAACGTTTGTAGCAAGTAATGGGGCACTTCCAACCGCTAACATCACAAACTGGCCAGGTAATGGCGACGTGAGCAAAAAACAGGGTAAACGTTTGGCTCCTTTCGTGGATGTAAATAATGACGATGTGTATGATCCATCTTCAGGTGACTATCCTGCTTACGATATTGAAAATAAAGCGGAGAAGGATAATCTTGGGTTTTGCAAAACAAAACTATTTGGTGACATCACACTGTTCTGGGTATTTAATGACAATGGTGGTATTCACACGGAAACTCAGGGGGTGCCTATCGGAGTTGAGGTGAGAGCACAAGCCTTTGCCTTTAAAACCAACGATGAGATCAATAACATGACTTTTTACAGTTATGAGGTTTTTAACCGTTCGTCTTTTCAATTGAACAAAACTTATTTTACTATCTGGACCGATGCCGATTTAGGATACTTTTTGGATGATTATGTGGGTTGCGACGTAAAAAGAGGTTTAGGTTATATCTATAATGCCGATCCATACGATGAGACTGCAATGGGTACCAATGGTTATTTGGATTATCCTCCTGCATTGGGTTGCGACTTTTTTAAAGGACCTTTGGCTGACTTAAATGACGGAATTGATAATGACCAGGATGCCGGAAGCGGCCTTCCTAACAGCGGTACCGACGAACCAGGTGAAACCATTCAAATGAGCCGTTTTACTTATTATAACAATAACTACGGTGCCTTTCCTCCGCAAACTGTTAACCCGGACATTGCGATTCACTACTACAATTACATGACAGGTTTCTGGAAAGACGGTTCTCCTTTTACCTTCGGTGGTAATGCTTATGGCGGAACAACACCTGCTACCTTTGTGTACGATGGAAATCCTGTAACTGGTACAGGTTGGACTGAAAAGGGATCTGGTAATACGCCGGGTGACAGAAGGTTTATTCAATCTGCAGGTCCTTTTACTCTTAAACCAGGTGCCGTAAATGAAATTACATTTGGAGTGCCTTGGGCTCAAAGTTCAAGTAAAGGTGGCAATATTCAGTCTGTTGAATTGCTCTATAACGCCGATGACAAAGCTCAGGCTTTATTTGACAATTGTTTTAAATTATTGGATGGCCCTGAGGCTCCTGTAATGACAATTCAGGAAATGAATAACGAGTTGATCATCTATCTGACCAACGAAAAAGGAAAA
>CAZMHW010000784.1:0-1780 GCA_964566105.1 uncultured Akkermansia sp. | reverse complement strand
CGCCTGTGCGGAAGCAAAGCTGGCATGCTCTTTTAACAAGACATAATTCCGAACCGAGTTATTACCCCAACTTTCATCTTCTTTCCCGTCTATTTGCATATACGGCCAGCCGATCAGGTATTCAAAATTAAAACGGGTGTTGTTGGGGGGATCGGCGATGATAGCAGTTACCACCAGGTTTTTTTTGTTGTTTACTTTTACTGTTTTACCAATCGCATCAACCTGTCCAAATAATTTCTCCGCTGTCTGTTTAGTGAGCACCACGCTTTCACCAGTCGCGAGGGCTGTTTTGCGATCGCCTTTTAAAATGGGGAAACTGAAAATATCGAGGAAAGTATTATCGACCACATTACCACTCAGGTTTACCTGCTTGCTGCCAATATCGAACAACCAGGTGGCAGTCCAGTTAACCCTGGCCATCTTTTCTATCTCGGGAATGTCGTTGGGCATGTTTTTAGCAGCAACCATGGGTGTGGTATTCCAGCATTCTAATTTACCGCTGTATTCACCACGGTTCCAAAGTTCATAAATGCGTTCCTTTTTCTTGTGAAAATTATCGTAACTAACTTCGTTCTGAAGCCATAGACCAATGAGAATAACTGCTCCCATGCCTATGGCCAGTCCGGAAATGTTGATGATGGAAAAACCCTTGTTCTTGAGTAATTGACGAAACGCTATTTTGAAATAATTATTTAGCATGATAATTTAATATGGGTCAATTATTCTGTTCTTAAACTTTTAACGGGGTTGGCGGTAGCGGCTTTAATAGCCTGTAAAGACACAGTCATAAAAGCAATGGCAATGGCAGTTGCTCCTGAAAATATAAAGATCCACCAGCTTATATCTACTTTGTATGCGAAATCCTGGAGCCACTTGTGCGCGATGTACCAGGCAATTGGAGAAGCAACTAAAATGGAGATAATAACCAGCTTTAAAAAATCTTTGGAGAGAAGTTGTACAATGCCCGAAACGCTTGACCCTAAAACCTTGCGAATCCCTATTTCCCTGAAACGTTGTTTTATGATGAAGGCCGCCAAACCAAATAAACCCAGGCATGCTACCAGCACTGCCAAAAAAGTAAAGGTGCCCAATACCGAACGCATATTTTTTTCGGACTGATACAAGGCATTAAAATCATCTTCCATAAAGGTCGCTTTAAAAGGAGCGTCTCCGGCAATTGTCTTAAAGGTGGCTTCCACTTCTTTCATGGTCTTGGAGAGATCGTCTGTTTTTAAGCGCGCGATGACAGTGCCGTGCCATTGTTTGAAAATGTGGATAAGCAGGGGCTTTACATTTTCTTTCATGGAGGCGAAATTAAAATCTTTAACTACCCCAATGACTTTTCCTCTTTTATCATAAGCCCATTCTACTTTTTTACCGATGGCGTCTTTCGGATTTTTCCACCTGAATTCTTTTACCGCGGCTTCGTTTACCATAAACGCTTCGTTCACATCGGTTGGATAGTCTTTTGAAAAATTTCTTCCTTCCAGAATGTCGATCTGCATGGTTTTGATGAAGTTTTCATCTACCGAAATAACAGGACAACCGGTTAATTCTGTCATGGCAAAGCCTTCGGGTAATACTGTAATATTAGGAATACCCTTGAATGTAAAGTTAGTTAAGCTGGTGCTCAGGACTTTCGGATTTTTGCTCAACTCTTTCACCAGCACATCGCCCTTTTGCTGGCCAATCCCTCTTAATTCGATGGTAAGTACCTGTTCTTTATTTAATCCGATGTTACGGTTTTGAATAAAATCGAGTTGCCGCAAAATCATACTGG
>CAZMHW010000783.1:0-1786 GCA_964566105.1 uncultured Akkermansia sp. | reverse complement strand
ACTAACCACACTAAAACTATAGGCAACCGAAGGAATTAGGTTAATTATTTTTACAAAATCACAGGTGCTTGATCCTGTAGAAAGAAAAACACTATAAATTCCCGGACTAAGACCAACCGCTACTGATCCCGTTTGCAAAGTTGGTATCCAGGTGTAATTGTAATTGGTTGTGGCGCTTGGCACACTTACGGTTGCAGTACCTAAGCTTGCACAAGAAATGGACGCTGAAATGTTAATAGATATACTAGGACCAGGAATACTAATTATTTGTGTGCTAGTGTCGGTACTCAAACTACAGGAATTGATGCGATATAATTGTACTGTATAGTTACCGGGTGCGCTAAACATGTGACTCGGATTAGTGAGCGTACTTGAATTGGCTGATCCAGTTGTTGGATCTCCAAAATTCCAAAGAACTCCTGTAAAACTTCCTTGTACAGAATTACAATAGGAAGTTGTTCCTGTGCTAACTGAAGTCTGCGAAAAATGAACAGTCTGACAGGCGTTAAGCGTGTAGGTGAATGGAGGAGGTGTCAGATGGAATCCAGTTATCTTTATAAAATTTTGTAAGAGGTAAGTATTCATGGTAGGTGGTTGAACATCAAAACTTGGATTACAAGCAGCACCCAGTAAATTCGGTGAATTAACGACTGATAAATTATAACCGGACCTGGGGAGATAAATTTTACCATTAAGGCCTAAGCAGGCATCATAAAAAAAAGTGGCGGTATTGGTTAAGGTTATTGCAATCGGGTACTTAGAATTTCGAATGGCTGCTGAATCACCGGCACACAGATCCCATTGATAAAAATCTTGCCATCCATTATTTATGCCATAAAGTTTTGTACCATCCGGTGAAAATTCAGTGGCGCCACAACTACCAGCTGAAAATGTTCCAAGAGCAATCGAGTTGGAAGCAACTCCGGTTGCCGGGTCAAAATCCATTAACCCAAATTCTGTAATACCACCAAATGATAATTTGTTTTTTCGTGGTGAAAAGGTAATCTTAATTCGTGGAGCACTGTTTAGCGAAAAAGTTAATGGCCCGTACAGACTTGATACCGGCGTTGAATTAATTCCGGAGCTACTAAAGTGTCGTGCATCAAACTGAATATTTGCATTGTTGATTTTCTTCGAAACCATAATCCAAAAATCAGTTCCGTTACAATGTCTCACACCATTTATGCCATTTAGGCCGGTGTATGATGAGAGCAAAACATTTTTTGTGGTGACTGAGCCTTGACCTGCTGCCAAACTAATGTCAACAATGCTATAATAAAAACCTGTAAAGTTAGCCGTAAAAATATAAAAAATTGTTGCACTTCCGGGGAGTTTTTGAAGTACAGTTGGCCCACCTATTAAACTGGTTCCATTTGGAACAACTGAATGCGAACCATTGAATAATGTAACTCCATTTGTATAAAGCAACAAATTACCGCTGGCATCAGATATGCTGGATGGGATTTCAGAGAATGCGGGTAGGGCACATGTACCGCTAGTTGGTGGATTTGTACTGATGTTAAGTGATTTATTGTTGTTGATTGCCCAATTAGCATTTTCTAATTGCGAAAAAAATAAGAGCGAGTGAAATGTGAAAAAAAATACAACAATGTATTTGACTTTTTTTAAGCACATCTTTTAATCGTTATAATTTTGTTTAGGATTAACCTTGAAAAATATCAATAATCATACCAGAATATTTATGACCGGTCATGTTTAACCGAATTGTAAGGATTTAGCTTGCCATGTTAAGACTTATATTAAGAATAAGTAGTCGATTGGTTGC
>CAZMHW010000782.1:0-1796 GCA_964566105.1 uncultured Akkermansia sp. | reverse complement strand
GGAGCAGAGTACACAAAGTAGTTCGCAAAGGGCGCAAAGGAAAAGGTTCTGCAGTTAAAATCAGTGGACGTTTAACCGCAGAGTACACAAAGTAGTTCGCAAAGGGCGCAAAGTACTTCTTTGTGAACTTTGTGTTGCCTCCCCCTTCGTGAACTTTGTGGTTAAAACCAGTGGACGCTTAACCACAAAGGGCGCTAAGTGTTTCACGAAGGACACAAAGAAAAAGTACCGCGGTTAAAACCAGTGGACGTTTAACCACAAAGCACACAAAGTTATTCTTTGTAGCGAGTGCCACCATTCGGATGTATAAAAGACAGAATTTTTATTCCGTAGAGTATTTTGTACCAGATAGAAACAAAAAATGTAAGGAAACTTAAAGTGATTTAACGCACGTACCGTTTAACTACCGTACCATCTGAATAGAACACCAGGCGTAGTCCGTCAAAATCAGAAGAAACTTCATTGCCGAGAATATCGGTAGTCTTGATTACTTTTAACTGATCTTGCGAAGAATTATCAATAGCGATCACACTAAATTTTTTTGTCTGGCCGTCAAAATCTGTTTGCGTTAAGCGGTAATAGTTAAGCGTGTTCGAGGGAGCATCCACATAAACACTGTAACTTCTTTCAGAGCTGGAGTTCCCGGCGCCATTTTCTTTTGCAACGGTTGTCCATAGAAGTCCATCGACACTGTGCTCGAGTGTAAAATAATTATTGTTTTTTTCGGTGGCGGTTCGCCATTCAAAATAATTTTTCGCACCTTCTTTTGTTCCTTTAAAACTTAGGAGTTCAATGGGGAGAGTGGCGCAGGAAAAACTCTGCCAGGTAAAATTATCCAGGTTGGGAATATTGTTGTTGGCTCCGTCCATGTCCTGACCAATAACCACGTTACCGTCACCACTCCAATACAGATTTTGTCCCGGTGTAGTTGGAGAGCTTGTCCATACCACCACATTATTGACATAGGCCGTACCTATGCCACTGCAATTATCATAGGTAAAGCGGTAAGTTCTGAACACATTGTCTTGTGGTATTGCCACATTGGTGGAGGTAACGGTGGTGACCACAGTGCCGGTTGACACCCGGTAAGTGACCCGGAAATTAGCAACCGTGCCACCGGTATTCAGGGTGAAGGTGTTTCGTTTTACCATTTGCGCCGTAGTTTCATTCCTGCGGTAATCAATGCTTACATCGAGACTGTTCAGATCAAAAATGTTTCCTGTGTTGGGAATGGTAAGATTAATATCGGAAGCAGTGGGTGCGCCGGGATTTAAACCATTGGTACCACCCACACCGCCTGTGCTGGATGTAGCAGTGACCCCCGCTGAAGTGGCGTTTGGTCCCAGGGCAGCAGTAGTTACAGGATTTGAGTTCCAGTTAAATTGACTCACGACCTGCGCGTCAGAGAAAAAGGAAAAAAGAAGCAGTAAACTTAAAAATCGTAAGGACATGGTTCTGTTGCTTTTCGGATACCCTGCAAAAATAGTGATAATTCACGGGTTAAATTTCAGGAGGAGGCGTTTTAACTTAGTTCTCTCATACAGAAGGGAAAACCTTAAAATGGAATGGACATCGGACACCACCATTAAAATTTTTTTTACGGAAGCGGCAAGAAATAAAAGACAAATTAATGAAAGTTATTTTTCAGGAAGGGTGCGAAAGAGAGGGTAAATAAATTCTGAGCATTGTGTGTATTTCTTTTACTCTGTGGTAAGACCAGTGGATGTTTAACCGCAGAGTACACAAAGTAGTTCGCAAAGGGCGCAAAGTTATTCTTTGTGAACTTTGTGTTGCCT
>CAZMHW010000781.1:0-1803 GCA_964566105.1 uncultured Akkermansia sp. | reverse complement strand
AGAGAATACAATCTGGAAAACGATCTGCATGTAATTGTGGAAACAAGCATGACCAACAAGTCTATTTCCGACAGTTATTCCAATTTATTGCGTACGACCGTGGAGGCCATGGCAGCTTCTTCCGGGGGTTGCAACGAGTTAATTGTTACCGAATTTGACGCGTTGTTTCCAACCAATCCGGTATTGTCGGAACGTATGGCGGTGAATCAACAGCTTATTTTAAAAGACGAGAGTTATTTTGATAAAATGGCGGACACAGCCTGCGGATCTTTTTACATTGAGCACATTACCGATGCTCTGGCCGAACTTGCCCTGGAGTGCTTTAAACGTTTTGAAAGAGAAGGTGGTTATTTTAAGTGCATGGAGAGTGGCCTCATTCCAGGAGAAATCTCCGAACAGGCAAAACAAAAAGAAGAGCTTTTCAAATCCAATAAACAGATTGCCATCGGCGTGAATAAATTCAAAAACGAAAAGGAAAAAATTGACTTGCCGGTTTCACATATTCATGAACTTAAAAAGAAACCAATCAATAACCCTGTGCTGAATTTTGAACTTGAACATTATTTTAATCTAAAGCATGCGTAGATCCTTTCAACATCTTCAGTATACTTCCGCAGGCGAGTCAAAGACTGCCCCCGCGGAAAACTATTTAACCGCCGAGCAGATTGAAATAGCTCCGAATTATCATCCTCAGGATGTAAAAGATCTGGAGCATATGAACTATGCAGCCGGATTACCTCCTTTTTTACGAGGACCTTATGGAAGCATGTATATCAAAAATCCCTGGACTATCCGTCAATATGCTGGATTTAGTACAGCGGAAGATAGTAATGCGTTTTACCGGCGTAATTTGGCTGCGGGACAAAAAGGATTATCCGTGGCATTTGACTTGGCCACGCACAGGGGGTATGACAGTGATAATGAACGTGTGGAAGGAGATGTGGGAAAAGCGGGAGTTGCCATTGACAGTATCCTGGACATGAAAATTTTATTTGATCAGATTCCTCTTGATCAAATGAGCGTGTCCATGACCATGAATGGCGCGGTATTGCCAATTCTTGCTTTTTATATAGTTGCGGCAAAGGAGCAGGGCGTAAGTATGGATAAACTAACCGGTACCATTCAGAACGATATTTTAAAAGAGTTCATGGTACGCAATACCTATATTTATCCGCCCACACCGAGCATGAAGATCATTGCGGATATTTTTGAATTCACATCCAAAAATATGCCGAAGTTCAATTCTATTTCCATCAGCGGATACCACATGCAGGAAGCGGGAGCAACAGCCGACATAGAATTGGCGTATACCTTGGCGGATGGTCTGGAATATTTGCGTACAGGAATTAACTCCGGTCTTGATATAGACACATTTGCACCACGCTTGTCTTTTTTCTGGGCCATTGGCATGAACCATTTTATGGAGATCGCCAAAATGCGCGCGGCCCGTATGTTATGGGCTAAGATTGTAAAACAGTTTAATCCTAAAAATCCGAAATCGCTGGCTTTAAGAACACATTGCCAAACCAGTGGCTGGAGTCTGACCGAGCAGGATCCGTTTAATAACGTAACCCGCACCTGCGTAGAGGCTCTTGCCGCGGCGATGGGGCATACACAAAGTTTACATACCAATGCGCTGGATGAAGCCATTGCTCTTCCGACAGACTTTAGTGCCCGTATCGCGCGAAACACCCAGCTGGTATTGCAGAGTGAAACAAATATTACCAAAGTAGTAGATCCCTGGGGTGGTAGTTACCATGTGGAAAAACTGACACACGAGATTGCACAGAAAGCCTGGGAATT
>CAZMHW010000780.1:0-1803 GCA_964566105.1 uncultured Akkermansia sp. | reverse complement strand
TGTTTAACCTGGATTTCTATTTAAAACCGGGGGAAAATACGCTGGATGAAATTGTTGTTTACGGGAGTCAACAAGATAAAAAATCTGAAACGTCGAATAACATTGAGGTGCTGGATTCTAAAACCATGCGGGACATGGGTGCATTGAACCTGAGCGATGGCATTGCCAAATTACCCGGAGTAAACCAGCTAAGCACTGGCGCCGGCATTTCCAAACCCGTTATCAGAGGTTTGTTTGGCAACCGCATTCAAACTGTTTTGCTAGGAATGCGCTTTGATAACCAGCAGTGGCAGGACGAACACGGGCTGGGACTGTCAGACATAGGTGTGGATCGCATTGAAATAATAAAAGGAGCTTCTTCCCTTTTTTATGGAAGTGAAGCCATGGGCGGTGTCTTAAATATTATCAACGAAAAAGCGGCTCCTATTGGCAAATTACAGTCAGATTTCTCCACCCGTTTTTTTTCAAACACTTACGGTTACGCGGTTGACGCTGGAGCTAAGCGTAGCACATCAAAGATCAACTGGGGCATCCGGCTGGGGACTGAATCGCATGCAGATTACAGCGATGGAAACGGCACCAGGATCCTAAATTCCCGTTTTGGAGGAAATATGGCAAAAGCTACACTGGGATTTAATCTCAAACGCTGGGTGAGTGAAAACAACTATATGATCGCGCAGAACAATTTCGGGTTTCTGATGGACGCTTATCAACTCTATGACAAAGCCGACGATAGACTTGCCAGAAGTTTCGAAAGACCTCATCACACTGTGCTCATTAATCTTTTCAGTTCACAAAACACCTTTCTTCTCAACGCTTCCAAATTAAAACTGAACCTTGGGGCCCATTTTAATAACCGGCAGGAACAGGAAGGAGCAAGTGGCATAAGCCTTGACATGCTTCTGAAAACACTGACTGGTCAACTCTTATGGATCAAAAATTTTAATGCAAGTACTGAATTAACCCTAGGTTCACAGGATCAATACCAAAGCAATCAAAATCTTGGTTCACGTATTATAGTACCGGATGCTAATTTGGGAGAGGCTTCGTTTTTTACTTATTTAAAGAAAAAAAGTCGTCATCTGGTTGCTGAAGGAGGGCTGCGTTATGATCTAAAGACCATTCAAACACTGGCGACTGGTGTATTAAACAACGGCAGTTTAGCCAATCCGGGTACTGGTATTATCCCCGTAAGCAGAACATACAACACTGTAAATGGAGCTTTGGGAGTCAGTATGTTTGATGCCAGACATCTGCAAGCAAAAGTAAACATCACTTCAGGCTACAGGGGCCCCAACCTGGCCGAACTCTCATCTAACGGTTTGCACGAAGGAAGTTTACGTTACGAATTGGGAAACGTAAATTTAAAAATCGAACAAAATTTTTGTGTAGACGCCACACTTGACTATTACAATTCGTTGATTAGTGTTTTTGTAAATGCCTATGTGAACAATTTTCTGAATTACATCTATTTGCAACCAGATACTACAGACTATCTGGGATTCAGGATTTACAACTACGTTCAAAAAAATGCCAGTATTAAAGGATTCGAAGGCGGATTAAAAATACATCCAAAAAATCTGAAATTTATTCAGCTAAGTTCGAGCTATTCGGGCATACAAGGGAAAACACAGGACAAGGAGTATCTTCCCTTTATTCCGGCACAAAAACTCAATAACGAAGTCCGGTTTAAAACAGATAAACTAAAAACTCTGAAAAACGCTTTCCTGGCGGTAAACTACATTTATGTTTTTGATCAACATACGCCGAACCAATTTGAAACAAAAACAGCATCCTATCACC
>CAZMHW010000779.1:0-1807 GCA_964566105.1 uncultured Akkermansia sp. | reverse complement strand
TTAAAGTGAAAGGCAGTTTGATTACCCGCGACGTTGATTACCGCAAACACATTGGCTACATGCCACAGATAGGGCGCTATCCTGATAACATGACCATTGGCCAGATCCTTGACATGATCAAAGACATGCGCAAAACTGAACAGGCTTTAGACGAAGACCTCTTGCGACGTTTTCACCTGGCGGATATGTTTGATAAACGCATGCGTACCCTCTCGGGAGGAACCACTCAAAAAGTAAGCGCGACTCTGGCCTTTTTATTTAACCCGGATATCCTCATACTGGATGAACCGACCGCGGGACTTGACCCACTGGCTTCAGAAATCCTGAAAGAAAAAATAATATCGGAAAAACAAAAAGGTAAATTGATATTGATCACGTCCCATTTACTGAGCGAACTGGATGACCTGATCACACACATTGTATTTATGCAGGATGGCAGTGTTCAGTTTCATAAAACCATAGAAGATCTGAAAAAAACAACCGGAGAGGAAAAAATTTCCAAAGCCATTGCACAGGTTCTAAAAAACAAAACCAATGAACAGGATCATTAAATTTATTTTTTTAGACATACTCAAGAACAAGATCGTTCTGGTATATACCCTGCTCCTGGCCGCCCTGTCCTGGGGAGTTTTCAGTCTTGAGGACAATAGTACAAAAGGCATTTTAACCCTGTTAAATGTGATCCTGCTCACTGTTCCGCTGGTATCCGTTATTTTCTCCACCATTTATTTATACAACAGCTCTGAATTTATTGAACTCTTATTGAGCCAACCCATCCGCCGAAGCAGGATCTGGTGGAGTCTGTTTTTCGGACTGACCTTTTCACTGCTTGTTTCTTTCCTCGTAGGCGCAGGCATTCCGGTACTGCTTTACGCACCCACAGACGTTGCCCTGATGATGGTACTGGTAGGTGTGTGTATCTCGGCGGTATTTGTAGCCATTGCTTTTTTAAGCTCCATTTTAACACGGGACAAAGCCAAAGGAATTGGCATCGCCATTTTGTTGTGGCTGTTTTTCGCGTTGCTGTTTGACGGATTGGTGCTATTTTTATTATTTCAGTTAGCCGATTATCCTATCGAAAAAATGATGGTAGGCATCACCGCCTTTAATCCCATTGACCTGGGCAGGATTCTTATTTTATTGCATCTGGATGTTTCTGCCATGATGGGTTATACGGGCGCCATCTTTAAAGATTTTTTCGGCACTTCGCTGGGAATAATGGTTGCCTTTGGCGTGTTGATGTTATGGGTGGCCCTGCCCTTCTTTGCTTCTCTGCTCAAGTTTAAAAAGAAAGATCTTTAGGTTTAAAACCTTAGTGGTCCGAAAGTGCTTTGTTGAGTGAAACGAAACATCCTTCTGTGCGGTAGGTTCGGTTTGTTGGCGAACTTAGTTAGTCAATTACGCTACGCACTAGCAGATTCTTCCTTCGTCAGAATGACGCTCTAATGAAAACACTAAGCCTAGTGAACCCGTTTTTTCTTAAACACAGAGGGTACGAAGTTTTGCACAGAGTTCACTGAGGTTTAAGTGACGAAACGTTAGTGTTTCTTCCTTTTAAAAGAAGGGCGGCTGGAATTGAACTGGTAACCTACATTAAGGTTGGCTACTAAAGTACCAAAATGATGGTTCGCTTGTCCATTCCCTTTGTAATGCACAAAGCACCACAAATAATCTGCATAGGCGGCTTTACCAGTAAGTTCAATGCACAAATGTTTAAATAATTCAGCGCGGAAACCTGTTTCAAAGCCCGCGATAAAACCAGCTACATGCCAGGAGTTATTTAAACGGTCTCCAAAAATGGTAACAT
>CAZMHW010000778.1:0-1811 GCA_964566105.1 uncultured Akkermansia sp. | reverse complement strand
GTTGGCCACCGGCCATTAAAATTAATAATTGATTCATTTTTTGTTTTTTATGTTTGTTATTGATTTATAATTTTTATTTCGCGGTCTCCGCTACTATAATTTCCGTTTTTATTCTGATGACGCGGGTTGCAGGTTCGCAGTTTGTGACAATGGTCACTGTTTTTTCCTGCATTCCACTTTTACCTTCACTGCTAAAAACAACATTTATGGTTCCGTTTCCGCCTGGCTGAATAGGTTCTTTAGGCCACTCCGGCACAGTGCAACCACAACTACCACTGGCTCCGCTAATAATGAGGTTTTTTGTGCCGGTGTTTTTAAAAGTAAAGGCATGACTTACTTTTTCGCCCTGGGTTATTTTTCCAAAGTCAAAAACTTCCTCGTCGAACTTCATTTCCGGCATATCTCCGGTAAGAGTGCCATCAGCGCTGGCGCTATTACTTATTGCGTCTGTTCCCAGTTTTTCATTGTTGCCGGGGTTAGAACAGGCCATAAAAGCTAAAAAAGATAATAGGATAAGTGTCTTATTCATAATGGCGGTAAAGATAAAGAGATTATGATGGAATAAGAAATAAAAAATCCCAATTTTAGTTGGGATTTTTTTAAGATTAAAAACTATTAGAACTTGGCTCTGATCTTACGCATCTTGCGTTTTTTGCTGAAGAAACCAGAGTTACGGGTTCTGTAAAAACTGCTTTTACCTCTTAACACATAACTGTAGGAGAAACCAACGGTGAGGTAAGCGTCTTTATGTTTGCTGTCACCTCTTTTATAACCGCCAAATTGATGTGAATCCAGTAAACCGGGATTATCCAAATCTAACTGAGATCCTTTTAATTCGTTTGCACGTAAAACAATTGTAGGATCATAATCTGTAGGTGCTGTTTGAGGGTAGTTACCACTAATATCATCTATATAATCAGTAAATGTTTTGCGGTAATTGATTTCAAATCCAATACGGTTTTTCTTGTTAAGCGTCAGGTAAAATCCCACGCCCATTGGAATGTTCATCACCATTTTACGGTAATGTACGCCTTCGGTAGCTAGCGGCTGAAGGGCAATCCATTCTCCCTTGTAAAGGGTCTTAGGGTTTGAGTAAAAACCACCAACACCGGCAAAAATATAGGCTCTGAAACCATTTCTGTAACGGTAGGTATTGCCTAGGTCGTTGTTCTCATAGAAAAAATACTCACCTGTAAGACCAAGGTCATAGATGTCGTTTCGAAAATTAAAATTACGCGCCTGCCTGCCTGGATTTGCTGATAATTTATCATCGCCTTCCAAACGAAGATAATCAAGTGCTAATTTAACGGAGAGTTTAGGGCTGTATTTATAGCGTGCAAATCCACCAAAATTCCAGCGGGTTTTCGCTAATTTAAGATCAGACACAAAGTCACGGCGTGTACCAGCTCCACCACCAATATCACCTAAATAATTGGCTGCCGATGCATTTACACCAAAGTCCCAAAGCCATTGTGACTTTAATGACATGGTACAAATAGAGAAGATCAGAAGGATATAAAGTTTCATTGGTTATATGGTGTTTTAGGCAGTTTCAAATATAAGAAAAATAATTAACGAATTTTAAAATAAAATCAGCTTTTTTAAGGCCTTTTACAGTAAAAAGAGTTAATTTTCTCCCGAATTACATCAGTTTTGTATGGTTAACAATAGAGTGTGCCTTTTGTTTGGGATCGAAAAACCCATTATTCAGGCAGGAATGATTTGGTGCAGCGGCTGGGAACTGGCAAGCGCGGTTAGTAACGCCGGCGGTTTAGGCTTAATTGGCTCCGGAAGTATGTATCCCGAAGTTT
>CAZMHW010000777.1:0-1812 GCA_964566105.1 uncultured Akkermansia sp. | reverse complement strand
CCCTAATCCCTGTTCACTGAAACTGATAAAAGAACGTATGCTTGACCGAATGAGCGATGCTTCCAGAATTGTAGATAAGTTAGTATCAAAAGGTCTGATTATCCGCAACCAATGTCCCAGTGACAGACGCAGCGTAAACCTTGTTATTTCTGACAAAGGACTTGAAATTCTCAAAAAACTGGACGTGATTGACGAATCTACAAAAGACATTTTTAAACACCTCCAACCCGAGCAAATCGAGCAGCTCAATAACTTACTGGATGATATGCGGGGCAATTGCCCGGGTTAATTCTTGCATCTACTTCCCCGCTTGCCTTTATCTGCCTCAATTTCTTACCAGAAGTAAATTCAAAAATTTTGGCTCTTTTACCAATAAGTCGTACCTTTAGCGTCAGGTTTGGACGAGTTAAATATAAAGTTTGTCGAAAAAACAGCCGATAGGCTTATTTTAATTACTTTCAAACCATAAAACTTCATAAACCCCAAGTTATGAAATTTATACTTGTTGTATCCATAGCGCTCCTCAGTTCTTCCTTTCGCGCCCAGGTAATTTCCAGGGATGCATGGAATGACATGGATAAAAAAGTGCACGAAGCAACAAGTAACGAAACACCCATCGCTTTTTTTGATCCTTTGTTTGCGCCTGCTCCGCCGGTAATAACCACCGAATCTTCGAGGTTAGAAGTTTGTGCAGGCGGAAATACCACTCTGAGCGCTTCTTCTGAACACGAAATCTATTGGTTTTTAACCCCTCCACCTTTAGGTAAACCTGTTGGGAAAGGCCCGAGCTATGTAACCCCGGAACTTAGTCAGGGGTACTACGTATATTACGCTATTGCACATAACGACCGTTCTTACAGTAATTTTACCTCCATCGACATTGTTATGGTTTACCCTTTGCCAGCCATTACTGTCAGTAGCAGTCATGAAATGCTGTGTGCCGGAGAAACTGCCACTATTTCGGCCAGGGGATCCAGTAAACTCATCTGGGAATCGGGCGAAAATAATTCTTCGATTTATGTCAACCCCACCATCAATTCTACATACAAAGTCACCGGCATCAACACTGCGGGTTGTGTAAGTACTGCCCTATTTACTCAGAAAGTAGAAAATTGTGTATCAGTTGTGGAGAAACACAGTGACAGTTCTGAAGAACTAAAAGTATACCCCAACCCTAACCATGGGGAATTTAATATCAGCCTTGGCTCACTTTCGGGTTTAACGCAAGGTGAGATTTACAACTCGCTTGGAGAGTTGATTTACAGCTGTACGATAGAAAACACCTCTACCACCGTAAAACTGGAAGGACTTCCGTCAGGAATTTATATTCTGAAAATTCTCGAAAACGGAAAAAATACCCGTCAACAAAGGCTCATCAAAGAATAAGTTGTTAAAAACACTTAGTGAAACAGATACACCTTATTTCACGAAAAGATAAAATCACCCTAAGTGCGTGATGCAAAAACAATGCGTTTTCATTAGTTTTGTTTATAAACTCATGAAACAATGCTCGGCCCTATTCCAAAAGTAGGGACTATTTACAAAACAATCACTTAAATTTAAGCCATTTAAAACCTGGTTCGGGTCATGAAAAAGCACGGTTTATGTTACATTTTATTATTGACGTTTAGCATGAGCTACTCTCAAAAATACAATTTCGTAAACTGGACAGTAGAAGATGGACTTATCCAGTCGCAATCTTCTTTTATCTGTCAGGATAATTACCGGCAATTATGGATCGGGACAGAAGGCGGGATCAGCCGCTTTGATGGAAAAAAATTCACGGCCTTTACTGTTCAGGATGGTCTTGCG
>CAZMHW010000776.1:1395-1815 GCA_964566105.1 uncultured Akkermansia sp. | reverse complement strand
GAGATGGGAGGCATACAATTATTTACGTTTTAACAAGAAAGTCGCTAACAAAAAGATCAATGCCGGATATGAGGTTAATCTTTGGAATGACGGTAAATACATTGTGCCTTATGAGCCCATTTTTGTGGAGAGTCACGACTATTTGATCCAATACAAACAAGAACCTGGATTTAAGCCACTAAGAGAGTACGAATTTCAAAGATACTTTCCTTATAAAAAAGATAAAATCTATATATTTGTAAGGGAAGACAAAAAATAATTATATGATAAACAGGGTTGTTAAGAATGCAGAGGAAGCATTAAAAGACATTAAAGACGGAATGACGTTGATGGTAGGTGGATTTGGTTTGTGTGGCATTCCTGAAAATTGTATTTCAGAATTGGTGAAAAAGGGAACAAAAAACCTAACCTGTATTAGTA
>CAZMHW010000776.1:0-1385 GCA_964566105.1 uncultured Akkermansia sp. | reverse complement strand
AACGCCGGAGTAGACGATTTTGGACTCGGACTTTTATTGCAAACAAAACAGATCAAGAAAATGATCTCCAGTTATGTGGGTGAAAACGATGAGTTTGAACGCCAAATGTTAAGCGGCGAACTGGAAGTGGAACTGGTACCTCAGGGAACACTGGCAACGCGTTGTATGGCTGCAGGATATGGAATGCCGGTTATATATACGCCAGCGGGTGTGGGTACCGAAGTAGCAAATGGCAAAGAAGTCAGGAAGTTTACGTATAATGGCGAAGAGAAAGAGTATTTGATGGAAAAAGCGTTTGAATCGGATTTTGCTCTTGTAAAAGCCTGGAAAGGAGATACTGCAGGCAATCTTATTTTTAGAAGTACTGCCCGGAATTTTAACCCTTTAATGGCCATGGCAGGCAAAATAACCGTTGCTGAGGTGGAGGAGTTAGTGCCTGCAGGTGAACTGGATCCGGATTTTATTCATACCCCCGGAATTTTTGTGCATCGTATTTTTAAGGGTGAGAAGTACGAAAAACGTATCGAACAAAGAACAGTCAGGAAAAAATCCTGAGCAATCTTAACAACGGCTTAACATGTTAAATGAAACACTCTTAAAAAAAAATGTTTTAAGCCAAAGACTTCTGGTAACCTCTCTCTTCCTAACGCTAGGATTATTTCACTTATTTATTGTCATCGTCAATCATTATTACTACCGTACTTTCGCTTTTGATTACGGGGTTTATAGCTTTGCTTTCTATGATTTTGCGCACTTCCGAATAAGTCCTTGTCCGGTTTACCTGACACCTTTTCCGGTTACCTTTTTGCAGGATCATTTTTCTTTCACCCTTCTTATCTTATCTCCACTTTACTGGGTATTTGCTCCTGTTTTTGGCACATATAGTCTATTAATTATTCAGTGGCTTTTTATTCTGTTGGGTGCAGGGTTTACTTACAAGTTTGTTCTGCTTAAAACTCAAAAATTATGGATGGCAGCTTCGGCCACGGTTTATTTTTTTGTTTTGTACAGCCGGTTTAGCGCATATCAAAGTGACTGTAACCTGGTTACCATGGGCTCAGCACTCGTACCTGTTTTTTTGTATGCCTTTGAGGCCAGAAGAACGGTTTTATTGATTACTACTTTTAGTTTTTTGATCTTGAACCGGGAGGACTTTTCGTTGGGGCTCGCGTTTTTATGTTTGCTTCTGGCCTGGCTTCACAGAAAGGATAAACCGCAACAACGAAAGGCGTTGCTTCTGAGCTTGATTTCAATTATTTGCTTTATTCTGATTTTCAAATTCTTGATTCCCCTTTTGGAGAATGAAGATAAAAAGTTCTCTCTGTTTAATTATTCGGCACTGGGTAAAACTCCTTCTGAAGCCTTCCTTTTTTTACTGTCCCACC
>CAZMHW010000775.1:0-1829 GCA_964566105.1 uncultured Akkermansia sp. | reverse complement strand
AGCAATGGCCCGGGAGAAACTTAAATACGACTATGAGAAAAATGAAATAACATACCAGTCAACGTTTGAAAAGAAACTTCAAGCTCTGCAATTCCAGGCCGAGAGACAAAGTTACATTAGAAATTTGTGGCTTACTTTTAGTTTGGCAGCTCTGGTCATATTGCTTTTATTCGGATTCTTCGCGTATAGAAACTTCCGTCAAAAGACTACGATTGCTGATCAAAAGAACGGTCTCTTGAGACAACAACTGCTCATTTCTCAGATGAATCCTCATTTTATTTTTAATTCGCTTAACGCCGTTCAAAATTTTATTTTTAAAAGCGACAGTTATCAGGCGGGTGTGTATTTGAAACAATTCTCGGAGTTGATCCGAAGGATACTCGATTTTTCAACCAGGGACAGAATTTCTCTCAGGGATGAAGTCGATTTTTTAAAGAATTACCTTGAGCTTCAAAAACTTCGTTTTGGTGACAAATTAAATTATGTGTTAACGCTGGATCCTAAGCTGGACGTTGATATGGTCGTATCTCCTGTCATGCTTGTTCAGCCTTTTATTGAAAATGCCATAGAACACGGAATCTTTTATAAAGAAGGGAATGGTTTTTTGTCTGTGAAAATTTTCCAATCGGTTAATTCTCTTATTTATGAAATCGAAGATGATGGCATTGGCCTGGAGGGCTCCAGGAAAATTAAAAATACACATGTCATGACACATAAATCCCTGGCAATTGAGTTAACGAAAGAACGCCTGGAAGTTCTTAGAACCCAATTTAAAGGTAATTTTGAAATTACCGTAAAAGATAAGGTTCCTGATAGAGATGGTTCAGCAGGCGTTTATGTAAAAATTACTACACCTTTTATATTGCAAGAATGAGAGTCTTAATAATTGATGACGAAAAAAACAGCAGTGAACTTACTTCTAATTTACTGCGAAACTATTGCCCACAAGTACAAATTTTAGCAATAGCTTCTTCAGTTCATGAAGGTTTTGAGGCTGTTGTAAAGTTCCAACCTGACCTTGTTTTTCTGGATATTCAAATGCAGGATGGTACTGGTTTCGATATGCTCAATCGTTTTACACAGATTGACTTTAAGATTATTTTTATAACTGCCTATCAGCAATACGCTATTGATGCCCTGAGGAGAAGCGCTATTGATTATTTACTCAAGCCGTTATCACCACCGGATCTGGTTAACGCGGTAGCACGGGCGGAACAACTTCACCATACGGGTGACCTGAAGGTTCAGTTGAGAACGCTTCTCGAGAATATATCGGAACCAAAGCTGGTAAAACAAAAGTTAATACTTAAAACGATGGATCGTATTTTCTCCTTAAATGTAAACGAGATTGTCCGGTTCCACTCAGAAGGCAGTTATACTGAGGTTTTTACCAGGGATGGTAAGAAAATAGTTGTATCGCGTTTGATAAAAGAATTTGATGAAATGCTTTCATCCTGTGGATTTTTACGCGTGCATCAATCGCACCTGATTAATATTGATTATATCTTCTGCTTTGAAAAAACGGAAAGTCAGCTTATTTTGAAAGACGAATCTGTAATTCCTGTTTCCGTAAGAAAAAGGGACGATCTGCTCTCCTTGCTGAACTCGCTTTGATCACAGCGAATACTGTTTGATCTCCTGCGCTTTACTCCTGAAATAAATCTGACTTTCTTTGGCTGCCTATTCCGGTTGACAGTTCTTTGAGGTTGTCTGACATCCCGCGAAATATTGGCTCAGTTAGTAAAAGCGATTCCCCGCGATAGATAGCGGTCGTGATGAATTCTTCATGCCGGCAGGTCATAAGAAACAAACACATATAAATATTTTGG
>CAZMHW010000774.1:0-1838 GCA_964566105.1 uncultured Akkermansia sp. | reverse complement strand
AGGCTGCTCTTACCACTTCCACTCACACCCGTAACGCAGATAAATTTACCCAAAGGAAAATCCACACTCACATTTTTGAGATTATGTCCGCTACAGCCCTTAATGGTAATTTTTTTACCATTACCCTTGCGTCGTGTTTTTGGAACTTCAATGTTTAATTTACCGGTAATATAATTCGCCGTCATGGTATTAAACTTCACCATCTCCTGAGGAGTTGCTGCCGCCACAATTCGTTCACATAGTCACTTTCCAGCATCATGTCCTTGTCGTGCTCTACCACCAAAACACTGTTACCTACATCGCGTAAATTTTTAAGTGCAGTAATGAGGCGCACGTTATCGCGTTGATTTAAACCAATACTTGGTTCATCCAGAATATACAATACACCCACCAGTTGCGAACCAATTTGCGTAGCCAGGCGGATCCGCTGTGCTTCACCTCCACTGAGGGATTTAGAAGAACGGTTCAGTGTAACGTAATCCAAACCCACTTCCACTAAAAATTGAATGCGTGCACGGATCTCTTTTAAAACCTCTGTCGCGATGATGTTTTGATTTTTACTGAGTTTTTTCTCAATGTCCTTAAACCACACTTTCAACACAGAGACATCCATTTCGGCGATCTCCGCTATATTTTTATCGGCAATCTTAAAATACAGTGCCTCTTTTTTTAAACGCGCTCCGTTGCAGGTAGGACAAGCTTTTTTATTGGTGAATCCCTGTGCCCAGCGCAACATTCCCGGACTCGGATCGTCCTCTGCCTGGCGGGTAATAAACGTAGCTATCCCTTCGAAATTGGTATTGTAACTTCCGGCTTCGGTAGTCACCACAAACATTTCGTCGCTGCCATATAAGATTACATTCACTGCTTCATCGCTAATGTCTTCAAAAGGTGTTTCAAGGCTAAAACCATAAGTGCCACCTATGGCCTCTATTTGTTTAAAAATCCAACCACCTCCACTCTTTTGTGCACCAATAGGAGCAATTGCTCCCTTAGCGATAGAGAGTTTAGGATTACTTACAATTTTACTGATGTCAATTTCAGACACCTCTCCCAAACCGTTACACTGTGGACAGGCTCCATAAGGAGAATTAAAAGAAAATAAATTCGGTGCCGGTTCATCGTAACTGATGCCACTGGTCGGACACATTAAAAAGCGACTGAAGAACCTGAGTTTACCAAAACCATAAGCTTGTGTTTTAGTAGCTTTTGTAGCAGAAGCGCCTTTGGCCTTTGGTTTCTCCTCCACGTGTTCAATAACCATGATGGTGCCTTTGCCATGTTTCATGGCCACCTGAAGAGATTGATACAGACGCGAACGAATGTCAGCCGTAACCTCCAACCGATCGATCACTATTTCAATATCGTGAATCTTATAACGATCCACCTGCATTTTAGGAATTATGTCTTTTATTTCCCCATCAATTCTCACCTTGTTGAATCCCTTTTTACGGATGTCTTCAAACAATTCGCGGTAGTGCCCTTTACGTCCTTTTACCACCGGCGCAAGGAGATTTATTTTTTTTGCTTTGTAATCTTCCAGGATCAGATCAACAATTTGATCGTCGCTGTAACGCACCATTTTTTCACCGGTGTTGTAAGAATAGGCTTCCCCCGCCCGGGCAAATAACAAACGCATAAAATCGTAGATCTCTGTAATAGTACCAACGGTAGAGCGTGGATTTTTATTAACGGTTTTTTGTTCTATGGAGATCACGGGGCTTAGACCCGAAATCTTATCCACATCCGGGCGCTCCATATTGCCCAAAAAATGACGGGCGTAGGAGGAAAAACTTTCGATGTAACGTCTTTGACCTTCGGCATAAATGGTATCAAAT
>CAZMHW010000773.1:0-1841 GCA_964566105.1 uncultured Akkermansia sp. | reverse complement strand
CTTCACGAGTTGTGTAAGGGTTTGTTTTACCTTGTCATTAGGCTCACACAGAGGTAAGCGGACATAGGTTTCGCATTTTTTGAGTAGGTTTAAGGCAAATTTAATACCTCCGGGATTGCCATCTGCAAACAGCTGATCCGTAATATCAATCAAACCATAGTGCAGTTTTTGAGCCTCGTCAAATTTGTATTTTAGTGACAAACGCACCATTTCGCTGTAGTCTTTTGGAAAAGCATTGGCTACCACAGAAATAACTCCGTCGCCACCTGCGGCAATAATGGGCAAGGTAAGATTGTCGTCACCGCTAATTACCATAAAGCCTTTTGGTTTGTTTTTGATTATTTTCATAATCTGTTCCATGTTTCCGCTGGCTTCTTTGGTGGCAACAATGTTTTTAAAATCTTTGGCAATACGTACCTGAGTTTCCCAGGTAACGTTGCTGCCGGTGCGACCCGGAACATTGTAAAGGATAATGTCTTTTTTTGTGGCTTTTGATACAGCTTTATAATGTTGGTAATAACCTTCCTGGTTAGGTTTGTTGTAGTAAGGGGCTACCGATAAAATGGCTTCAAAATGTTTAAGATCGGTTTTCTGAATTGTTTCTACTACTTCCTGGGTGTTATTTCCTCCAATGCCTAAAACCAAAGGAAGTTTGTTTCCGTTTGCTTTAACAACTGTATCAATTACCAGTTTTTTTTCTTCTTTACTTAAGGTTACACTTTCTCCTGTTGTTCCTAATACTACAATGTATTCTACTTTTCCGGCATGCAGGTGTTTTACAATTGCTGTTAATGCCTGCGTATCTACATTTCCTTTTTTGTCGAAGGGGGTAACAATCGCTACTCCTGTTCCTCTTAAGTTTTTATTGCTCATCTTTTTTATTAGTTAAGCCACTGATTGCACGCATTTCAGTGATTTTTTATCTGCGTTGTCCGTGAGATCTGTGGCTGATTTTTTGTTATTTGAGGTTAAAATACTCTGTCGCCATCAGCGCAATTTCGTTTCCATAAGCCAGACTCGCTGTAGCTGCCGGGCTCGGACTATTGATCACATGCATGGCGTTGCCGTGTTTTTCTATTTTAAAATCATCCAGCATTTCACCATCCGGCCCCAATGCCATAGCACGTATGCCGCAACGGGCAGCTACGATGTCGTCCATCTGCAGGCTTGGAATGAGTTTTCTTAATCTGTTCAAGAAATAGGGTTTACTAAAAGCGCCCCGGTATTCGTCCAGGCCAAATTGCCAGTGTTTTCCGAAAAATTTCCAGGTACCCTTGTAAGTAAAAGCATCAACGGTATCTTTTAAACTAAAAGCTGTTTTTTTATAACCTTCACGGTCAAAAACAAATACAGCATTTGGCCCGCACTCAGTTCCACCCTTGATCATACGTGTAAAGTGTACGCCCAGGAAAGGGAATTTAGGATTAGGAACAGGATAGATCAGGTTTTTTACTTTGCTTAATCCTTTTTCGGTTAAATCGTAATAATCACCTCTGAATCCAACAATAGCCGAATCAGTGCTTGCGCCTTCTTTTTTGGTAATCCTGTCTGCCTGTAAACCGGAAGTAGTGATAATGTACTTTCCGGTAAATTTCGAACTTTCCGTAACAACAGTGGTTACATCGGTACTTTTTTCAAAACCAACCACCTTTTGTGAGGTCATTACTTTACTGCCGTTATTTTTGGCATGAATTAACTCCACGTATTTACGCGCAACGTCTGTATAATCAATAATGCCGGTACATCCCACCCACAAGCCGGAAATACCTTCACAATAGGGTTCTATTTCTTTGATACGTTTGGCATCATTCAGCAGCTCACGGCTTTGTTTACGAGTAATC
>CAZMHW010000772.1:1576-1855 GCA_964566105.1 uncultured Akkermansia sp. | reverse complement strand
GGTTTACATGCCCTGCATGTAGAGCTCAGGTTCCTGCTCATCTTCTATTTTTATCGTATCATAAATAAACCTTGTTACCGGCTCGTTTTTCAGATTTATCAAACCCCAACGTTTTCCTTTTTTCACAAGGATGTTTTCACCGCTGAGGGCGGGATAGATCCAGTCGTAAATGCAGGGGATCACGGTGTTACCATTCCGGTCAAGCAAACCAAATTTTTCAGGCTTACCTTCTGCAATCACAAAATAAACCTCCGTTGTTCTTTCTCTGTTTTTCCGAAT
>CAZMHW010000772.1:0-1566 GCA_964566105.1 uncultured Akkermansia sp. | reverse complement strand
AATCTGAAGCGTGTTAGTCCTGGGCTTTGTATCTATGCTTATCTTTTTGCATTCGCTGATTCTGTTGTAAACCAGAAGTTCTCCTTTGGAATTGACGAGCCCTTTTTTTTCATCGATGGAGAAAATAAAATTACCGTGATCTGTGTAAGTGTATTCCGGCTCGTTTGCAATGGGAGGCAGGATCACCTTTCCGGAGGTGTCAATAAACATCCAGTTACCACTTAAGGTCTGCATCTTGTAAAATCCGCGAAACGATGTTCTTTCTTCATGAATGCCGTAGCGGAATCGGGTGAAGGTATCCGGTACAATGATTCTGCCGCTGCTGTTGATAATGGGAGGAAAAGCGTCATGTAAAATAAACTCACTGTGTTGCGTTTCGAAATCAGAGATAGTGCAATCGCCTGCACAGGGATACTACCGCTTTTAAAGAATTTAACAACACTTATGGTTGAAATAATCACGAATACAAATTTGTCAGAGTTTCCTGTGTTCAGATCTTCATATTTGTAGTGAAAGAAAAACAGCCCATACAAAATCTGGATTCTTAATCGGCCACTGTTTTTATTTCCAGCAATTCGTCAAATCTCCATTAACATTATAAAAAAATGAAACATGAAAAAACTTGCACTCTTTACTGCCATTGCCATTATTTCGAACATGGCAAAAACTCAAACCTTAACACTTGTTACCGGTAAAAAATTGTATGAGCATCACAGTTCTGCTCTTTCCAATGCACCGTATGGGTATGCTAATTCAAATTCCAAATCAGGTTATGATTTTGTGAACCATACCAATGTGCCATCAGGTGTTTCTCCTATGGCACCCAGCAGGGATATGGTAGAGCATAATGGTTATTTTAGCTGGAACGGATCCAGCTATGGATGGAAGTTTGGATTTACCAGTCAGACAAGCAATATCGGTAACTTTGCCTACCAGGGTAACAACCAGACTAAGTTTTATCTGAACAATGCAGTAAGTTTTGCCTCACTAAATACTGTTAACGACCTGATTGCAGCGTATAATTCTACAGCTGCTGTTAAATTTGATACAGCTGTCGCGGCAGGCAATATTTACATAGTAAAGGTGCGTAATACAGATATGTATCTGGCGATGCGTATTACATCGGTAACAAATCTTACCGCCGCTGAGGTAAATGCACTGGACGCGAATCAACAGGTAACAGCCAGTGTGTTTTTTGAATTTGAGTACAAATACGGAACCCTGTGCACTGACGCTTTGTTAAACGTTGTTTCATCCAACTCTAATATTTGTGCAGGAGAACAGGCAACACTGACCGCAACGGGTGCCTCGACGTTTAGCTGGTCGAGCGGATCGACCAACGCCGAAGAGATAGTATCGCCAGGTACAACAACTACCTACACAGTTATTGGTACTACCGGTGAATGCGTGATGCACCAGACACTCGTTCAGAATGTTTCCGCCTGCACAGGTATTAAAAGTTGGGAAGCTTCCCCTGACCTTAGGATCTATCCGAATCCTTTTGAAAACACATTGCATCTATTGGCAGCCAGTGGCAATAGCGTCTACATGACAGATGTTCTTGGC
>CAZMHW010000771.1:0-1866 GCA_964566105.1 uncultured Akkermansia sp. | reverse complement strand
CATAAAGCCATGGTGGAAATGCAGTTTGCGGATTTTGTGAGCGAAGGCATGACACAGATAGTAAACAACCTGGCAAAAAGCCACTACCGCTGGGGACAAAATGCGGATGTCGTGGTACGTATGCCAACCGGCGCTGCGGTAGCCGCGGGCCCATTTCACAGTCAAAGTAACGAAGCCTGGTTTTTTAAAACACCGGGACTGAAAATAGCCTATCCGGCTTTCCCTTCAGATGCTAAAGGACTCTTACTCGCGGCATTTGAAGATCCTAATCCGGTAATGTATTTTGAACATAAGGCACTTTACCGCAGTATTCATGAAGATGTGCCGGATGGCTATTATACAATTCCATTTGGCAAAGCACGTTTGGTGAAAGAGGGAAGTGATCTGACTGTGGTGACTTATGGCCTGGGCGTTCACTGGGCATTGGAAGCTCTTGAAGAAAATAAAGAGATTCAGGCGGACCTTATTGATCTGAGAACCCTGGCGCCATTGGATATAGAGAGCGTTTATGCTTCGGTAAAGAAAACCGGTAAAGTTATTGTGATGCACGAGGATACTTTAACCGGCGGAATTGCAGGAGAAATAGCGTCCTTGATTACGGAGAATTGTTTTGCTTACCTGGATGCACCGGTAATGCGTGAAGGTAGCCTCGATACACCGGTACCAATGAATGCGGATCTTGAACATAATTTTTTACCTAAGGAACGTTTTAAGGAAAAATTATTAAAACTCTGGAAATACTAATTTATGGAACTGATTGATCTCAGAAGTGATACGGTAACCCGACCTTCAAAAGAAATGTTGGAAGTTATGATGTCAGCCCCGGTAGGGGATGATGTCTTTAACGAAGATCCTACGATTATTGAACTCGAAACATATGGGGCTGAACTTTTTGGAAAGCAGGCTGCTTTGTTTTGTCCCAGTGGAACAATGACCAATCAGATTGCAATAAAAGTGCATACGCAACCTGGTGATGAGGTGATTTGTGATGTGAATTCGCACATCTACAATTACGAAGGTGGAGGAATTTCTTTTAACTCAGGAGTGCAGGCCAGGCTTATTAATGGCAATGAGGGGAGATTAAGTGCAGAAATGATTGAACCGTGTATTAATGGTGACTTTGACTGGCTTACAAAAACAAGCCTGGTATCACTGGAAAATACTGTGAACAGGGCAGGGGGGAGTTTTTACAGGAAAGAACAAATTCAACCCATTTACGAATTATGTAAGGATAGACGTTTGAAATTGCATTTGGATGGCGCGCGCATTTTTAATGCGTTGGCAGAAACCGGTGATTCACCGAAGGACATAGGAAAGTATTTTCATTCTGTTTCTGTGTGTTTGTCAAAAGGTCTGGGAGCACCTGTAGGTTCGCTACTTCTGGGAGATACTGATTTTATAAAAAAAGCCAGAAGGTATAGAAAGGTATTTGGTGGCGGCATGCGCCAGGCAGGTTTTCTGGCGGGAGCTGGTTTATTTGCATTAAAAAATAATATTGCGCGCTTAAAGGATGATCATATGAAGGCCAAACAATTAGAGCAAACCCTCAGGACATTACCTTATGTGGAATCTATTCTTCCCGTGTATACCAATATTGTCATTTTTAATTTGAAAAAGGAATTGATCAGCGGGGAAGATTTTGAAAAAAAACTTGCCGCGAAAAATATCAAAATTTCCGCTTTTGGTAAACAAACCATACGCTTTGTGACTCACCTGGATTACACAGATAATATGCTTAACCGGACGATAGAGGTATTGAAGACGGTTTGTTAGACACCCCACAATTCATTATCTTTAATACCCTAAATTACACTTACTGTGATACCTAGAAATACGGTTGATAAAATTCTTGACGCTGCTCATGTG
>CAZMHW010000770.1:0-1870 GCA_964566105.1 uncultured Akkermansia sp. | reverse complement strand
AATTATCATTGTCCCCTTTAACATTTCCCGCTGAATCCCTTTCTATTCGCTTCATTTCAAACACAACATCATTAATTTCTTCGGTTCTATAATCGTTATTTTCTCTATCAAACAATAAACCGCTTGGAAACAGAATATTTTGTAAATATACTTTACCCTTGTAGTCTGTCTTCCCCCATAAATAGGGTAGTTTGGTTAATAATTGGCCGTACAAATTAACCGATTTTTCAAGGTTCAAGTTTTCAGTTTCATAATTGCTTAATTTTTCCAAAATTTCCCGTTTTTCACCTTTATACTTACCAATGAATTTTTGATATAAATCTCTTTCAATCTCTCCCAAAGTGAACCTTTCTTCTATTGCTTCTATTTTTCTGTTTACTTCTTTTAGGGTTTCTTTTAGACTCTCTAACATTTGGATATTTTCCTTTTCACTCTCGTAAAAGAACTTTATAAATTCATCCTTTACTGGCTCAATTTCCCTTTCGGGTATAGTTAGTTGGTCTAACCTCTTTAGGAAGCTCTTGTGCATTATTTGGGTATTCCTATTGCATTTACAGCCAGTCTTGTTACATCTATAATACCAAAGATTTTTCTTTTTAACAAGATAGCCAATAAAGGAAGTTCCACAGTTCCCACACTTCACAAAACCCTTTAAAGGCACTTCCGTAAAATCCTTAGCGTGTTTCCAAGTACCACTTCTACTTTTAATATTATTCACTTTAAGGAATATCTCTTTAGGTATTAATTTTTCGTGCTTACCCTCCAAAACTTGCCCGTTTAAAAGATTATGAGTCAAAATACCACAATAAAAGGGATTGGCGAAAATTTTAGTTAAGAGTTGTTTGTGTAATTTCAAACCTAAGCTTTTTAATCGGTCTAAAATTTCAACATTACTTAAATTTTGGTCTGCTTTCCAATAAAATGCTTTCCTGAGCAATTCACCCGTTGCGTTTACGGTTATGGTCTGTTCTTTTGTTTTTTTATTGGTAACCTGATTGTAACCCAATGGGGCTTTACTACACCATTGTCCCTTTAATAACATTTCTTTCATGCCAGCAGTGCATTTTTCTCTCCTAAGATCATTATCGTATTCAGAAAATATAAATTGCATATTTTGTTGCATCCTGCCAGTTGCCGTATAAGTATCTGAGGGCTGGGTAACAGCAAAGATTTTTATATTTTCCTTTCTTAATTCACTTGCTATATATATGGCGTTTGCTCCCGAACGGGAAAACCTATCCACGCTATATACCATTATATAAGAGACCTTTTGTTTACTGCTTCTGGCAAATTTCAGCATCCGGTTAAATTCTTCTCTCTCGTCTGTTTTTGCACTTTCAAAAACGCCACCGAAATAAGAAAGTATATTGAATTTATTGCTCTCACAAGCGTTCTCAATAACTCTCTTTTGAGTAATTAAACTAAATCCGTCCTCTTGTTCTTTTGTGGAAACCCTCGTATATATTATACAATTATTTCCCTCTATCCTGTCAAAATCTTTTGACTTCTTTGCAAAAGGGGTAAATATTTCTAAATCTTCTTTCGTTTTCATAACTGAAATTTTAGATACAAATTATTACTTTTTCTGGGAAGCTAACTAAATATACAAAAAATACTTCAAACTAGCAAACAGCCTTATTTACGGGCGTTTCAGCTATCCGAACTTTCTCCATTTGCCTTTTGCTTTTGTTCATTTAAGTAAATCCCATATAGCACCCGAGCCAGTTTTTTTATGGCAATTATATGTATTTGGGCTTCTTTTTCTGTGATATTTTCAAACCCTTTATAGGTTCTTAATTTTTCAATGGTTAACTCTGAATTAGAATTTTTGTTAACCGAATTTTTAGGTAACATGAGTACACTTTTTGAA
>CAZMHW010000769.1:0-1875 GCA_964566105.1 uncultured Akkermansia sp. | reverse complement strand
GGTGATCTCTCATTAGTTTACCTGAATGTCTACTTCTTTGAGTTTTTTACGTTCGCTCCATTTAATGTGGGCCGCTGCGCCACCTTTTACAGTTTGTTTGGTAAGGGTATCGTAACCGATCGCGTACAGGTAATAGTCGCCGGGCCTCAGATTTTCGACGTGTACATGATTGTCATCGTCCATTCCCTGCAATTTTAAATCGTAGTTGCTGGTTGGTGAGGAGGGTTCGGAGGTGGCGTTAAATTTGACGTAAAGCGTGGAAGAGGAAATAGGAGTGGAACCGTGATAGATCATGGCATGTAATTCCGCTTTTCCGTTGTCGTCATTTTTTTTGCAGGAAGATCCAAAAGTAAGGCTGGAGAGGGTTACCAGAATGAACGAGAAATTTCTAATTGTTTTCATAAACGTGTTTTATTTGAATTTGTTTTTAAAAGGTGAAGGACCAGGCAGCAAAAAGTGAATTTTTTACTGGCATCTGAAGTCCGTTTACATATTGATAAATTGGTAAACCGTATTCTATCTGAAGACGGTTCTTTTGTAAAAAACCTGCCTTTCCCTGAAGGCAGAGCCCGATAAATGTGAAGATTTTTGAGCCCCCGAAGTTAGTGGAATTAGCTCCAATGTCTTCACGGGAGTTAAGGGTAACGTCGCTTCCTTTTATCTTTCCTGTTTGAGTTGCTTCAACTCTCAGCGACGTGCTTAAACTGTTGAGCCATTGTTTTGCGATCCAACAGTTCATACCAACCTCATTGCCTAGTTGATAACCACTTTTGTTGCGGCCTGTTCTTAAATCAGCTGTAATCTGTGCCGCCAGGGCAAGATCATTTTTTTGATGCAGGTAACTCAGGCCGGGTAAAACATCTACTGTGCCCGATCCCAGTTGCATGGAGTAGGGGTAACGCCGATTGGCAAACATCGAACTACCCGACTCTCCCTTTACATCAATGGATCCTGTTGGTAAATTTACACCCATACTTAACACCAGTTGCGAGGCGTAATTTTCATGCAGGGCGTAAAGTGCATACAACTTTGTGTCACTCATTCCTGAACTACTCATGCTGTGTTTATGTGTACGTTCACCTGCTTGCATGGTCATTTCCATATAGTTACTACTGTACTGTGCCATGCCCATAAGGGTGAGACGGTCGGTGACTCCATACATAAGCATGAGCATGTGCATAGACATGTGCATGGAAGATGGCGAACTGTCGTAAGACTTAAGTACCTCACTTTCCCCAAGTTCTTTAGTGCCGCTGTGCACACCGGACATGGACATGCCCATAAACCGGTACGATGCCATCCATTCGTTTCTGGCATGCACGTGGCTAATCATTACACCCGCAGGGGTCAGGTCTTTGTCGCAGGTGCAACGTTCATTGTTACACACCATACTGTCTGCCGGCAACACGCTTTGAGCTGACAAAGATGTATAACTTAAAAGCGCGAAGAGCACCGTTAGTTTTAAATACATGGTTTTGAATTAAATGTTTAAGTTCTGGCTGTCACAAAGGAGAACAAGCCATGTTGAGAAATCGCAGGAACTTAAGCTACTTGTGGGGGATGAAAAACAGAGTCTAAAATGGTGTTCTGTAAATTAAGAGACTGGGTTGGGAAATTAAAGAGATCCTGATGTTCTGAAGGTTTTGTGAAAAGAGAAAAAAGAGATTTCTGATAGAATAACTGAATTTCTTTTTGTTTGAAGTCCGGGAGTTTTTGTTCGCGTTGTTCCTGCTCGTTCAGTTTTTTCTTCAAAAAACACTTCCCCTTGCACACTGGCAGGGTATCGAAGCGGTTCACACATACGTGTGCGGACATGTATTTGACGGTGAGATAAAAATAGCCCATAATACAATGCCTCGAGACACTTTGAGACGG
>CAZMHW010000768.1:0-1876 GCA_964566105.1 uncultured Akkermansia sp. | reverse complement strand
ATTTTTGTAGTAACCCTCATTGTTTTTTTTGCATTCAGTGTTATCTATTATTCGACACTTTATCATAGAAATAAAGAGCTGTACCAACGCCTGGAAAACAAAGCCATCACGTCGGCGGAAATTTTTATTTCCGTTGAACAGATCGACTCCACCATGCTTAGAATTTTTGACAAGAGCCAAAAAGACAAACTTCCTTTTGAGAGTATTCGCATTTATAACAATAAGAACCGGGAGGTTTACAGTAATAGCGATACTCTTTCGTTTAACGTGGACAAAAAACTACTTGACGAAATAAGACGGGATGGCAGAAAAGAATTCAGACAAAACGATCTGGAAATAATAGGTTTAACTTATTCAGATACGTATAACAGTTTTGTAGTGTTCGCGGCGGCCATCGACGTATACGGAAACAGCAAAGTAAAAAATCTGCTCAACACCCTCTTTATTCTTTTTTTTATCATAATTTCTCTAATTTCCGTCACCGGGTGGATTTACTCCGGAAGAGCGCTTAAACCTCTTTCCAGAGTGATTAACGAAGTAGAAAAAATAAACGCTGGAACGCTGGATAAAAGACTGGAGGAGGGCGAACATAAAGACGAGATTGGCAGACTAATAAACGCGTTTAACTTCCTGCTGAGTCGAATTGAAAACGCGTTCAAGATTCAAAAAATATTTATCAGCGGAGCCTCACACGAACTAAAAAACCCACTCACATCCATCACCTCTCAATTGCAGGTAGTTCTGCTGAACGAGCGTGACAAAAACGAATACAAACAAATTATCAAATCCATACTGGAAGACATAAAAGATCTGAATAAAACAACCTTTGATTTGATAGAATTCGCCAGGTTGGATTACGAAAAAACGATCCATTTGACAGAGATCAGACTGGACGATGTGATCTGGCTGGCCATTGAAAATCTGAACAAAACACATCCGGACTATTCGATCAGCATGCGTTTCGAAAAAATGCCAGACGACGCTGATAAATTAATAATAAATGGTAACGAGGGCATGCTCAAAATAGCCTTTATGAACTTGATGGACAATGCCTGTAAGTTTAGTGAGGACAAAGCCTGCAGTGTAACACTAAATTACAGTGATACCGCGCTTTATGTTACCTTTTCTGACAAAGGAATCGGACTAACCGAAGATGAAATAAAATTTATTTTTGAACCTTTTCACCGCACAAATGCTAATGTGAAGATAAAAGGCCATGGCATCGGACTGCCACTTACAAAAAAAATAATTGAACTCCATAGGGCAGACATTACTGTGAGTTCTAAACCGGAATCAGGAAGTAATTTCTCTCTAACATTTTCCCCTAAACTCCTCTAATCTCAAGACAATTCTTCACCTCTTTTCTTAAAGATCTTAAGTATTTCAGGAATTTGTAAGTTTATTTTTTTCGGTACTTACTTATTTTTTTCTGATTAGTTAATCACAACCTAATAAAAGTTAACACAAAGTTTAATAATTCAGAAAAGTCACTCCGTTTAAAATTGAGATAAGTCAAGAATTTACCATCCTAAATTAAAACATCATTAGAATTGGAGGGCGCGTTAAAGGCAAGCACTTTACTTTCCTAACTTTATAAGTGAACCTAAAAAATCCCTAAAAATGAAAACGATCTACAACACTACTTCAAAAGTACTTTTATTGTTACTACTCTTAACCGCAAAATTAAATGCCCAGGTAGTAAACAACGAATCTTTCGACAATGCCCTTTTCGTTCCCACCGACTGGACCGACTTGCTTATTTCAGGCGGCAACAGCTGGTCAAGAGTCACAGCGGGAACTTTTCCCACACAATCACCACACTCGGGTGCAGGAGAAGCTTATTTTAATTCCTGGTCGGTAAACGGTGGTGTGAGAG
>CAZMHW010000767.1:0-1884 GCA_964566105.1 uncultured Akkermansia sp. | reverse complement strand
CGTCAGTAGTGGCTTTGAGTTTGGACGGAGAATGTGCGAAATCTTTGTAAAAATTGAAATTATCTTTTTTGTAAACCAATTCTAATCTCTTGGCAGCGCCTTTAAAGGACTGAATAGCTTCGTAGAACTGGGTGTTTAAAATGCCTATTTTATTACATACCAGACGCGCTCCATTGAGGTTCATTAAATTATGATTCCCGAATATTTGCAAAGGGATCTTTTGATCGTTTACCAGAAGATAGGTTGTACCATCCAGGATCTCATGTTTTGGAACGGAGTAGGGCATTTTGTCAATTTTGGTATTGGTCGTTTTTTGGCACACGTCCGCGAGTACCTTATCTTCAGCGCAATAAATCAAACTACCGTTTGGTTCAATGAGACTGATGAATTTTTTAAATTGATCTACGTAAATTTCAAACGTAGGAAATACGTTGATATGATCCCACGCAATTCCACTTAAAATAGCAATATTGGGTTTATACAGATGGAACTTAGGTCGTTTGTCAATAGGCGATGCCAGATATTCGTCACCTTCTATTACAGCGTACTTTGAAGTGTTTGTGAGACTCACCATGGTGTTAAAACCTTCAAGCTGAGCACCTACCATAAAATCGGTTTCAATTTTAAGATAATTCATAACGTGCAAAATCATAGCCGTGATGGTTGTTTTTCCATGACTTCCGCCTATTACAATGCGTGTTTTATCTTTGGTAGCCTCATAAATGTACTCGGGATAGGAATATATTTTGAGCCCCATTTGTCTTGCCCTGATTAATTCCGGGTTATCTTCACGGGCATGCATACCAAGAATGACAGCGCTTAGATCTCCTTTAATTTTATCAGGAAACCAACCTATTTCCTCCGGCAGAATTCCGGCTTTTGCCAGCCTGCTTTTACTGGGTTCATTTATTTCATCATCACTTCCGGTAACTATAAAACCTTTTTCATGCAGAGCAAGAGCAATGTTATGCATAGCACTTCCGCCAATGGCGATTAGATGTACTTTTTTTTCCATACCTGATATTAAGGATTTAAATTAGGTTTTTGTATTTAATCCCTGTGTTTCAGGATTTTATTATTTTGCACATCACTTTGTTTAAAATCTAATGCCCATCACCATCACGTCATCGGTTTGCGGAAGTGACTTTTTCCAATTACGCAATTCGGTTTTAAAAATCTCTTTTTGAGCGCTCATAGGGGTATTGTGAAGTGAAGAGATAAGGTTGCGTATGTTATCTCTCTTAAATTTTTTGTTCCCGGGTCCGCCGAACTGGTCCTGCAGTCCGTCAGAAAACAGGTATAAACGATCTCCTGGTTTTAATTGTATGGAGGAGGTTATAAAGTTCTTTCCGTTTGTTTCGAAAAAACTGTAGCCTATACTTGATTTTTGGGTTGTTAACGAGATCATCTCAGAATCTCTAACAAAAAAATGCGGGAATTTAGCGATGCTGTAGTCGAGAATGTAATTTTTCCTATCAAAAGAAAAAACGGCGATATCCATGCCATCTGCTACAATGTCTGTTCCTTTTTTACCATGTGCCAATACCTGATTCAAATCTTTGTCAAGTAAATTAAGGATGTTTCCGGGATCGGTGTTTTTGAGTTCTTTGATATTTTTAAAAAGGGTGTTTATTCCCAACACGCTCATAATGGCGCCAGGAACCCCGTGTCCTGTACAATCTGCTGTAATAAAAACAATCCGATCATGAGTAAATCCGTCCGATAAGTAGGTTCTGTACACCAGGTGAAAATCACCTGACACCACATCTTTTGCTTTGGAGAAAACAAAATAGTCTTCAAAACACTCCTTCAATTTTGTTTTTCACGGGTGAAGCGCTTTTTGTATACGTTTTGCATACCTTAGACTATCATGAATATCTGAGT
>CAZMHW010000766.1:0-1885 GCA_964566105.1 uncultured Akkermansia sp. | reverse complement strand
AAAAAAGATTCCGGTGTTGCATTACTGAATGTAGATTTTTATGAATTCCGAAACGATTCGGTGTCCTTTATTTCAAACTATTCAGAACGTATTAGTGAAACTGCGGAAGACGTGAGTTTATCGCATTCTAACCGTATGAAGCGGATTATTTTACACGCTACAGCCGATCTCGAAAAGCACCTCAACCTGGTAACTCCTGTATCTTTTACACCTCTTTCTCAAACTAATTCGGCGGCACTAAAACAAACTAACCTCACCGACTCTTCACAACACGTCAATCCATCCCCGGTGCTTGTCAAGGGAACGGATTATTCACAGGAAAGGATGTCAAAAGAAGACAGCATTGCAGAGGCAAAGCACTATCCCACCTTTTTTTACTTCCTTGTTGGTGTTCAAACCAACATCTGCCTCGGTACACTTATTTCCGGCGGCAACCTCAGCTTCCTTTTTCATACGTCCAAAACCTCACGCTTATTACTGGGTCCTAATGTGAATTATTCTGCCATCATTTTTCTTGACAAAAACGTCATTCCTAAAAACAGCTCTTATCAGATCCAATCGTTTGACTTCGGCTTACGGCTGCTCAGGCAAATAAAAAAGAGAACCTTTTTTAATTGCAACACTCATGCCTTAATCGGAAAAGAAAAAACCAGCGTCCCGGTTTCTATGTTCAATTACAATTACCAAAACGCTACGGTCACACAAATTTCAAGCGGAGTTCAAACAACGGAATCTAATTTCTATGGCTTTCAATTGGACCTCGGGTTATACCTCATACCACCGCGACATCCGGGGTTTTACGGTGGCATTGACCTGACCATACGAACTACCAATAGCATTGTATTTGACGATGAGAACGGCGTCAAATTAAACGTCGGATTAAAATTTTAAACATGATAACCTATACATTTTTAGCCATCATTCTTGTATTCTCCATCTACTGTTTTAACGACAGAAACGCGATGAGCAAATACCTGTTTCATCCCTACTCCATCTACCACAACAAAGAACACTACCGCTTTTTAACGCATGCGTTCATACACGGAGATACCATGCACCTTATTTTTAACTGCCTGGCGCTTTACAGCTTTGGATTAACCCTGGAAGAACAGTTTTTCGGGGATCCCGATTATTTTGATCCAAAAATGGGTAAACTGTATTACATTCTTTTGTTTACCGGTGGGATTTATGCTGCCTCGGTAACAGAGTACTTTAGAAACCGCAACAACCCCTCCTATTCTTCGCTTGGTGCCAGTGGCGCCATTTCCTCCATTATGTTTTGTTTTATTATGGTGAGCCCGGCAAGCGAAATTTATCTGCTGTTTTTTCCTATGAAGGGATGGATTGCAGGAATTCTTTTACTCGGAATCAGCTATTACCTCATCCGGAGAAAAAAAACCAGCTCCTACACAGATAACATCAGTCACGAATCCCACTTCTGGGGCGCACTTTACGGTATAGCTTTTGTTTTGATTTTAAAACCCGAACTGCTCAAACAATTAATTGCTCAGATTCTTTTTGCAGTGGGATACCACCATTAGGGAGGTAGAATTATTTATCGAGAATTTTTTTGATGTCCGGCTTGAAATAAAGATTTGATTTCAGGATCTTCCCATCTTCACGAAAAATCGGCAGACCGTTTTCATCCAGTTTACTCATGTTACTGCGGTGAATTTCATCGTACACTTCTTCTATTTTATGTTGAAGTCCGTGTTTTAAGATAGTACCGAATAAAATATATAACTGATCGCCCAGTGCGTCCGCTATTTCAACAATATCACCGTTCTTACAGGCTTCCAGATACTCTTCGTTTTCTTCCTTTATCAGGTTGTAACGCAATGTATAATCTCTTTCATCTATCAGTTTAACCTCATCCGCGTTACCT
>CAZMHW010000765.1:0-1889 GCA_964566105.1 uncultured Akkermansia sp. | reverse complement strand
GGGGTATGTTACCTGATTGCTGTGACAGTCGTAACACGAGTTTTTTAGGAGGGAAGTTATTTCGCTGTCGGCCTGACTTATTACTAAGAAATCTTTTTCAGGTGCCGATGCTTTATTTGTTTTATCGATTCTGAAAAGTTGAGAAACGAGTAATAAAACAACGAGGCCAATTCCAATGTTTTTTAAGGTGAGTTTCTTTTTCATAAATTCAAAATTACATTTCTATTTCAAAGTTGTAAGTAGTTTCCAGAAGAAGCTGATTTCCGGAATAGACCATTATTGAATTCCCGTTCTTTGTTTCTCCCAGTATTTCAAAACATTTCCCGTTAAAGGTACAGTTTAAAACCCTGAGTTTGAGATCGTATTTAGTGGGGGAAGAAGTCAGTCTGATTTTGTCGGGTCTCAAAAACAATTTAGTAGTGGGTTTTAACTTTGATTTTTTATCAAGATCCGCAATTTTGATCAAATTAAAATCCCCCAGAAGTCCCGCCAATCTGCTGTTTTTTGGCTTATAATATACCTGCCATTTTTCACCGCTTTGTATAATTCTTCCGTCATCCACAATGGCAATAGTATCTGCGTACTTTAATGCTTCTTCCGCCAGGTGGGTAATTAATATAACCGAGGTTTTGTGTTTGCGTACTTCCTGAATAATAAAGGAAAATAATTTTTCGGTGAGCAATTTATCCAGGTTGCTGAAGGGTTCATCCAGAAGCAAGACTTTTGGAATAATGGCCAGGGCTCTGGCAATGGCAACCCGCTGTTTTTGGCCGCTTGAGAGGTGTTTGGCCCGGGTATTTTTTAAATAATCCAGTTCAAGCAGTTTTAAAATTTTAGCGGCACGTTTTTGTTTGGCTTCATTGGTATAACCAATTAGTTTGTCAAAAATATTTTCTTCGACCGTGTGATTGTCGAGCACATAAAACTCCTGGCTTACCAGTTTCATGTCTTCGTGTCCGGGAATAAGGTTAAATGCCGGCCCCAGCACTTTTTCGTTGTTTAGATACACCTCGCCACTCTGCAGATCTTCAAGGCCGTAAATACATTTTAATAAGGTGGTTTTACCACTTCCGCTTTTACCAACAAGGCCAAGTATTTCTCCCTCTTTTAAGCGAAGGGAAACATTTCGGATTCCTTTAAAGTAATGCTGAGCGGGGTAGTTGAAGGATATGTTATTAACCCTGAGAATGACTAACGTATTAAGGTAATTGTGCTTTTGAGCTTGTAGTCTTTATCGTCGAACCCTTTAGCTTCTATGACAATAAAATAAACTCCGTCAGAGCATTCTTCTCCCGAGGTAGAATGCCCGTCCCACGAACCTTTGGGTTTATCCCATGTGCACACCAATTGCCCGTAACGGTTGTAAATCCACGCGCTGAGTTGCGCGATGCCAATGGTAACAGGTTTAAACACGTCGTTTGCACCATCGCCATTGGGTGTAAACACATTTGGCAAGGTAATTCCCGATGAATCGGAGATATGGAAGTCGTATTCCGTGGAATCGTTACAGCCTTTTGAGCCATAAGTAACCAGTTTCACGGTATAATTTCCACCCCGAGTGTAGCTCTTTACGAGATTAACGGAAGTATCACTTTCCGCGCTATCGTTAAAACGCCAGTAATGTTTTGTACTGTAGCTCGAATAATTTGTTAATACCAGTTGGGTAGGGTAACCCGCATTTGTAAAACTGGCGTTGAAAGAAGATTTTGAGGACCTGCTCGGTGCAACGGTGGTATAGGAAGTACTGCTTACTCCAGCGTCGTTAACCATGTTGAGGTATATGGTGTAGGTGTAAATATTGTTGAAAGTAAGACTAAGAGTAGGGCTGTTTAAGTCCGAAACCGAGAACTACCTCCTTTCTAACAAGGACCAGATTCAATGCGTGGTTG
>CAZMHW010000764.1:241-1895 GCA_964566105.1 uncultured Akkermansia sp. | reverse complement strand
GATATTACTATGGCTGATCAGATTAAAATGATGCTTATTCTGTTGGTTACCAGTAAAGGAATGGCAGGTGTTCCCAGGGCTTCGCTCGTGGTTATTGCGGGTATGTTAACAATGTTTAAGATTCCGGTAGAAGGTTTGTTACTTTTACTGGCAGTAGACCAACTCCTTGACATGGGACGCAGTGCCACCAATGTGATTGGAAATGCCGTTGCGAGTGCAGTAGTGGCGCGTCTGGAAGGTGAAAAATTCTAAAAAAAACAAGACTTTGTGGAAGCTTTAAAAGTTAAGATTTAAAGCTAAAAACACCGGTTTACCGCTAATATTTCTGGTTTTACAGGTTTTATCTGTTGTCTCGCCGCTTTCCCCGGTTTTGTTTATTCTTTCTTGTTTTTTACAGCTAAATAAATGCTAAATTTGCCCTCTTTAAATTAAATAAATAGTGGACAAAAAATCGTTAATCGGGCTGGGTTTAATAGCGGCAATTTTGGGTGTTTGGTTGTATTTCAGCGGACCTTCCAAAGAACAAATAGCAAGGAATAAACAAATCAGGGATTCCATTGAATTGGTTCAAAAAAAGCAAGAGGCTGTGGAAGCTGCAAAAATAGCTGCCATGCCAAAAGCGCCTGAGGATACACTTAAACAAACAGCCGTAGTAAGCGATTCTGCAAAAGCAGCGCTCTTTAACGATTACTACCGGGATTTTTCGGTGTCGGCTAAAGGAACGGTAGAAACTTTTGTGATTGAAAACGAAAATGTAAAAGCTACCATTTCTAACAGAGGTGGACAGATTGAAAAAGTAGAATTAAAGAATTATCACCGTTCGGGAAAAACCGAAAGTCTGGTTTTATTCGATAAAGATTCCACCAATTTTTCTTTTAAAATAAACGCTTACGACCGCTCCCGTGTTTTCTCAACGGATAGTTTCTATTTTAAATCCGTTAAACAAACAGCCTCAAGCATTGTGCTGCAACTTCAAACATCAAAGCCTGGCAGTTACATTGAATATTCTTATTCCTTAAAACCCGGAGATTATGTGGTAGATTCTGAAATTCGTTTTGTAGGAATGCAAACTATTATTTCGCAGACAGAAGATCAGATTCAATTGAGCTGGAGTATGTTGATGCCGAGTCAGGAAAAATACATTGTAAAAGAAAAAAAGGCAGCGACCATTTACTTTAAACAAGCTCTCAATAGTCCTGATTACATTAACCCGATAAAAGACGAAGAGAAGGAAATCAGCGAAGCAGATGTAAAGTGGGTGTGTTTTAAACAACAATTCTTCAATGCGACCATAGTTGCGGACAATGTATTTAGTAAAGCCGGCAGTTTTATCAAATCCTCTTCACGCCCTGAATCTCCTACCATCGTTAAAGCAGTGAAGAGTGAACTTGGAATTCCTTACAATCACTCAGCGAATGAGAAATTTTCCTACAAATTTTATTTCGGACCAAATCACTACTATACCATGGAAAAATATGGTTGGGATTTGGAACAGATCATTCCAATGGGATGGAGTATTTTCAGTTACATCAATAAATGGCTGGTAATCCCTCTCTTTAACTGGCTCAACTTTATCAATCTGGGTCTGGTGATTCTGATTCTTACCATCGTTGTAAAAGTGGTATTACTTCCTATCGCCTACAAAACCTATATG
>CAZMHW010000764.1:0-231 GCA_964566105.1 uncultured Akkermansia sp. | reverse complement strand
AAACCGGAAACAGACGCTTTGAACGCGAAGTTTGAGAAGAATGCAGATCCAATGAAAAAACAACAGGAACAGATGGCACTTTACCGCAAGGCAGGTGTTAACCCGCTCTCCGGTTGTATTCCACTTTTATTGCAGTTCCCTATCTTAATTGCTCTCTTTAATTTTGTACCTGATGCCATCGAATTACGTCAGCAAGGGTTTTTGTGGTCTGACGATTTAAGTACCTACGAT
>CAZMHW010000763.1:0-1900 GCA_964566105.1 uncultured Akkermansia sp. | reverse complement strand
CCGCGGAAATTTTCGTTATTTGGAATAATGTTTTTTACATCCTGCCACTGGGCCATTTCGCTGTATTTCATGTATCCCATCACAATCAAACTATCTGTATAACCCGGATTTTTAGATGAATATTGAGGGAAGAGGGCGAAACCTTTCGGCCAGGTATTTTCATCGTAATTAATAGCGTCCCATACATCGTCAATATCGTAATGGTACTTGTTATGGTTAAAGTAAGGCAGTGTGCTTTTCTTAAGAACGATGTATAGAATGAATGAAGAAGTAGAGTTTTGAAGACTTTGAATCCTATGGCGATAGGCCTGGCGAATATGGCCCGGCTCAATCATATCCATTGTTTTAGTGAGATCGCAGTTGGAGATAAAAGTCTTCCCTTCCACTGTTCTTCCATCACTTAAGACTACACTTTTAATGTCACTGCCACTGAAGTTAAATCGTGTGGCCTCGCAATAGTTGTGCACCTCACCGCCCATGCTTTTTATAGCATCAGCCATATGTTTTGCTATTTGAGCGCCACCGTCCATACATTTCCATGCGCTTTCGATGTAGGTGTTAACTACCAGCGCATGCACGTAAAGCGGTGTTTTGTTGGCTTCTCCCGCATACAAAGGATTGGTTCCCGCCAATACATTCTGCAGTCTTTTATTTGACGTGATGGATTCAATATAGGTTTTGGTATCTGTTTCCAGAAAATTAGCTGTAAACAGATCTTTGGTGCCGTCTTCGAGATTGTAGAGTGGAAAAAAACTGCAAATTTCTCTCATCTTGTTGCAGTAACGTTCGATGTTTTCCTTTTCGCCTGGAAAAAGATCGCTTAACACACGGATAAAATTATCATAACCTTGTGAGTGTTTGTACTGCGTGGGGTCTCCTTTAAACGTTACAATGTCAAAACCCTCAATGTCCATTTGTTTAAGTTTGAGCTTATCCATCAAACCGAAATATTTGAAATAGCGGTTCAGGTTCTGACCTTCGCTCGTTCCACCAATGTAATGGATACCGGTGTCGAAAATAACTTTGTCTCTTGAAAAGATCTGAAGGCTTCCGCCCAATTGCCTGTTTTTTTCCAATACACATACCTTGTAACCTTCTTTTGACAGAATGTAAGCGGAGCATAATCCACCCAGGCCGCTGCCAATGATTACAATGTCGTATTTACTATCTGTTAATCCCACGTATTAGTGTGTGTTAATATGATGAATCACAAATGTAACATTTGAAGTAAGTTTTGTGTCATCGATGAGTTTATAATTTAAAAAACTGAATTTATCCAGGGTGCTTTTTATCAGGTTGGCCGAGGTAAAATGAAGTCCATCCTCTTTGGTTTTATTAAAACCGGAGTTGGTGGAAAAGAACTCTGTATAACGGGTTCCCAGGTGTCTTTGTTTTTTATCGGCGTCTCCATCTCTGATAATCATAACACCTCCCGGCCTTAAATTGTTTACACATTTTTCAATCAAAACAACCTGTTGTTCTGGTTGCAGGTAATGAAGAATATCGTTTATAACAAAGGCATCGGCTGGTTCAAAATCAAATTGGGTAACATCCGCGTGCTGAAATTGTATTTTTTCCGACTTTGAAATGCAGTTGGCGGCAATGTTAATCTTTTCTTCGTCGTAGTCAATACCAAGAATCTCTCTTTCTTTGCCCATAAAACCTAACATCAGGGAAAGGAATCCGTAACCACAGCCAACATCCACAATCTTTCCCTGTTTGGGTAAAATGCTTTCAAAACTTTTATAATTGCCTTCGAGTTTTACTTTGATGCGGCAATACCATTCTAAAACGGGACCTTTGTAAATGTAGTTCTTAATGAGTTTGGGACGGAAGTAATCTACGGTTTCCTGTTCTACACGGAGTAAGTTATACTCCCTGGCCATGTATTCTCTGGTGT
>CAZMHW010000762.1:0-1901 GCA_964566105.1 uncultured Akkermansia sp. | reverse complement strand
ATCCAAATCCAAACAACGGTGAGTTTATGGTACATGCCAATGCAGAGGTGACTCTGACTTTGAGCAACGAACTTGGACAAACCATCCGTGTATTTAATTTAACTGCAGCAACCAATTACCAGGTACAAATCAATGATCTTGCAAAAGGTGTTTATTTTATTACTGGTCAAAAAGACAATGTCAACATCCACCAGAAAGTGGTAGTTGCTAAATAAGCACCGTCTTTAAATAAATTTTAAAAACAAAAGCCCCATTCGTTTAAGAATGGGGCTTTTTAATTGGGACTACCGGGTTATTAACTGCTTAACACTTCAATTAATTCTTCCAGATCTTTATCAAGTTCCTGACGGTGTTTGGTGGCTTTTTCAAAAGAAGTAAATGAGATCTGATTATTGATAATACCAACCATTTCATTTCTTTTTCCATTCATGAGCGCTTTTACAGCGTTGAATCCAACAATGCTGGCATTTACCCGTTCCATGCAGGTAGGATTACCACCCCGTTGAATGTGTCCAAGTATACTGACGCGAAGGTCAAACTCCGGACATTGTTTTTTGATAACTTCCGCTACTTTATAAGCTCCTCCACTTTCGTCACCTTCGGCCACGATCACAATTTTACTGCTTTTGGTTTTTCTCCAGCTCTTCATTTTTTTTATCAACTGGTTCATGTCGTGTTTCATTTCCGGTACCAGCAAGGCTTCCGCACCTGATGCAATAGCGCTACGCAGGGCAATCAGTCCCGCGTCACGTCCCATAACTTCTACCACAAACACGCGGTCATGGCTTTCGGCAGTGTCTCTTATTTTATCAACAGCTTCTACTACTGTATTAATAGCGGTATCGTATCCGATTGTAAAATCAGTTCCAACCAGATCATTGTCAATGGTGCCGGCACAGCCTACAATGGGAAGGTTCATGTGTTTGCTCAGTTCAATGGCGCCCCGAAAAGTACCATCACCACCAATTAAAACAAGTCCGTCGAGTTGTGCTTCCTTAATGTTCTTTACAACCTGCTGAAGTCCTTCGTCAGTCCTAAAGCGCGCGCTTCTGGCTGTTTTAAGAATAGTGCCTCCTTTTTGTATTATGCCGGAAACACTTTCAGATTTTAATTCCACAAAAACATTATCTATCAAACCTTCGTAACCTCTTAAATAGCCGTTTACGGAAATGCCATGGTACATAGCAGTTCTTACTACAGCCCGAATGCAGGCGTTCATTCCGGGAGAGTCGCCTCCGGAGGTCAGGATTCCGATCTTTTTTATCATAAAACTAAATTACAAATTTGTAGCGGTTAAATCTCAGAATCATTTTGGAGAATTTCCCGTTTTTTTACGTGATTAAAAAATAATTCACGAAAGGGGATTCCTTGACTAACTATGTGTAAATTTGAGTGTTCATGGGAAGAATTTTAGCGATAGATTATGGAAGCAAACGGGTAGGTCTGGCGGTCACAGATTCATTGAGACTCATTGCTACAGGATTGACCACCGTACATAGCAAGGACGTAATAACGTACCTCGAAAATTACTGTAAAAAAGAAACGGTAGATATTATTGTGGTGGGTGAGCCCAAAACCATGCAGAACAACAAGAGTGACAGTGCCCGGTTTATTGATCCTTTTGTGACGCATTTAAAAAAGAAGTTTCCGGACAAACAAATTGAACGGTACGACGAACGCTTTACAAGTGCCATGGCCCACCAAACCATGCTGGCAGGAGGTTTAAAGAAAAAAGACAGGCAGGACAAAGAAACAGTAGACATGATCAGCGCTATCATTATTCTTCAGGATTATATGAATTCAAAAAGCTGGTAAGAAGTAGGTTATGAATGTGTTTATCGCAACAATAAATCAAAGCACGGCTACCCTCACTCCCGAAGAGAGCTGGCATTGTACTAAGG
>CAZMHW010000761.1:0-1903 GCA_964566105.1 uncultured Akkermansia sp. | reverse complement strand
AGATGTCCATAATGCCACTCAGGAGGTCCCTATAAGTTTCTACTGTGTCGATAATGCGTGTAGAGTGATCCTGTAAGTCACGGAAGAATAAATGTGTACTAGGGCTTATAAATTCGGTTTCGGAGCGCAGTAAATTACTCAGCATATCCCTTAAGGGCCATACCTGTTTACGCAGGTAAATTACTTCGCGTTTTAAATTGTATAGTTCCAGAAGCGATTCCCGCTTAGGTTCAGCGATAATCTCTTCCTCTATCTTAGCTACTTTATCTCCGATCATTTCAAGGGCATGAAAGTAATAGTCTACCACAGCATCCATAAGTGCATAAAACAGATAATCAGCGCCATGCTTGCGGACACGCCCCTTGGACTGTCTCAGTCTTGTGCGGATAATATCAAAAGCATCGCCACCATGAGGTTCCTGAAAAGAAATAACCGTATTATCGACGAGGATCATGGATAATTGTTCTGCCTGTACTTTATCGTCGTACATAATCATTTTCATGATCGCAAGAATGTAGTGTTCGTAATCTTCAAACTTCGGGCGTTGATCGATGTGCACAATGTCTTCGAGCGTGAGCGGGTGGATATTGTAAAGTTTTCCGATCTTTTCAATGAGTTCAATGTGGTGCACTCCTTCTACATTGATCCATTTTATCATGTTGTTTTTCACATGCTTCAGGCAATCGGAAAGGTCGTAAAACTCCTGTTCGAAAAATTCAGTTTCGGTAAATTCAATCAGTGTGATTTTTACTCTGGAACCGCTCTGAGTTCCATTGTAATTAAGAGTTCCTGGAGGTGCGCCTATTTTACGGTATTTATTCGGCATCTTCGTTTTCAAGATTTTTGTTTCCCTGCACAACTACAACTATTTCACCTTTTACTGTTTTTGAGGAGTAGAATGCAAGTAGTTCTGTTAAGGTACCACGTTTGGTTTCTTCAAACATTTTGGTGAGCTCTCTTGATACCGAAGCTTTTCTTTCGGGGCCTAAATATTCCTTTAACTCCTGCAATAATTTTACTAATCTGAAAGGAGACTCGTACACGATGAATGTTTTTTCTTCCTGTGCCAATAATTTTAATCTTGTTTGCCGGCCTTTTTTTTGTGGGAGGAATCCGTAGAAACTGAATTCATTGCAGGGGAGGCCACTATTGACAAGTGCAGGTACAAATGCCGTTGGACCTGGTAGTGAGATAATAGTAACGTTATTTGCAATCGCTTCACGGATGAGCAAAAAGCCGGGATCCGAAATGCCCGGAGTTCCTGCATCTGAAACAAGCGCTATGTTTTTACCCGCATTAAGGGTCGCAATAAGTTCTTCAAGGATCTTGTGCTCGTTGTGCTGGTGATAGGACTTCAGGGGCTTTTCAATTTGCAGATGTTTCAGGAGGAAAGATGAGGTTCGCGTGTCTTCTGCTAAAATGAGGTCTACAGATTTTAGAACGTTAATGGAGCGAAGAGTGATGTCCTCGAGATTTCCGATGGGTGTTGGAACTATGAATAATTGTCCGCTCATTGATTGAAGTTAATGGATTAAACTTTTAGGGAGAGTGATATCGGGCAAGAGTTATTGATAAGGGGGTGTTAATCGCTGTGGTTTGACCATATGAGGGCATATAAGGTATTGAGAATTGTTAGTTTTAACCACAAGGAGGATATGCGGCCGCGGAAGGGTGCTTGTATTTGAACGAAAATCTATTTGAAACTCTGCATGTCGCAGAGTTTTTTATAAGTACCGTTTAGGGCAAGGAGTTGAGTATGGTTACCCCGTTCGATAATCTCGCCTTTGTTCATGACTATAATTTCGTCGGCGTTGGCAATGGTAGATAAACGGTGTGCAATCACAACGCTTGTACGGTTCTTCATTAGATTAGTTAAGGCTTCCTGTACCAGTTTTTCGCTTTC
>CAZMHW010000760.1:1678-1907 GCA_964566105.1 uncultured Akkermansia sp. | reverse complement strand
CTACAAAGCTTTTTTACCAAACGACAATCATAAATATTTTCAGGTAGATCTAAATCTGATTGACTGGTTACGTCAGTTCAGTAAAGATAAAGATGAAACCTACATTCGCGGTTTTTTAGGCAAGATGTTGTTCAGTGGGGAAGAGGTAATGAAAAAGTGTAATGTATTGAGCGGGGGTGAAAAGGTGCGTTGTATGATATCACGCATGATGTTAACTAACGCCAATTTT
>CAZMHW010000760.1:0-1668 GCA_964566105.1 uncultured Akkermansia sp. | reverse complement strand
GATCTGGAAAGTATTATCGCTTACAACGATGCTTTAAAAGACTACCCCGGAGTTATTTTATTTACCAGTCATGACCACCAGTTAATGCAAACCGTTGCCAACCGAATTATTGAGGTAACTCCTAAGGGAATTATTGATAAGGTATGTACCTACGACGAGTACCTTGAAAATCCTGCTATTGCCGAGCAAAGGAAAAAGATGTACAGTTAGAAATGATACATGGTGAATGTTAAATTTTGAATATCGGACTTTGAATTTTAAATTAGAGAACCATAATTGATCATTCAGCATTCAAAATTTATAATTTCCGATGGCTACTACCTCCGAACAACTTAAACATCTTAAAAAGGACAAGATTCTTAAAAAAGTTATTGATCGGGTAGGGGAATTAAATCATAAAAAAGATCTGGATCTTTATGTGTCCCTGATGCGTTCTATTGTGAGTCAACAACTTTCTATCAAAGCGGCGGCCACCATCTGGGCGCGGTTTTTAGCCTTGTTCAAGGAGGGTTATCCTGACCCAAAATTGCTCCTGAAGATGAAAGACGACAAATTACGTTCTGTAGGTTTGTCTTACCAGAAAGCAGGTTATTTAAAAAACATCGCCCGTTTCTCTCTCGAAAAAACGCTGGACTATAAACAACTTAAAACAAAGGAAGACGAAGATCTGATTGAGTATCTGGTCGAAATAAAAGGAGTAGGGCGATGGACGGTGGAAATGATCCTGATGTTTAGCCTTAACCGCCCCGACATCTTACCTAAGGATGATCTCGGCATTCAGAATGGTATTAAAAGTTTATATGCCCTGGAACCCTCCACTAAAAAGGAACTGTTTTCAGAAATGGAACGTGTTGCTGAAAACTGGCGTCCTTACCGCACTTTGGCCTGTATGTACATCTGGCGGCACAAAGATTCGTTACCAAAATAATAAATGACTTTTATCCCTTTTTAGCGGGAATAAATAAAAAATCCTACTTTAAGGCCGTAATAGCTTGGCGATTGGTATGAAGTTCATTTCCCGTTTTTCTGACATTGGTATCCGTCCGGAGGACGATTTTTTTGACAGCCGTTTAAAACGGGCGGTCAACTTATTATCCATCAATGCCATGTTATGCATTCTTATTTCGGCCATGTATGGCTTCTTTGTGCAGGGCAGAAACGATAGCTTATACATTCTCTCTTCTTTCCCTTTTTATTTCCTGGTGATTTATCTTAACAAAAGCAATCGGTCTTTACTGGCTGTTTCTTTGCTCTTTATTACCAGTTCCCTGCTACTGAGTATATATGCCATTGCGCAGGGACCGGAAACATTTACACATTGCCATTATGTAAATAATATTTATGGGATCTCACTGCTGTATCACAAAGACAAGGCTAAAAATTATTTTTACTTTAATATGGTCTTTACTATTTTGAGTATAGTGTTTGTTTTGTTGAGTTATCATTTCAACTGGTTTCTTCAGTACCGCATTACAATACCGGATCCGGCGATTGAACGCAGGATGAATTTTATCATTCTGGCTTTTTGTTCTTTGTTATTCTCTCTGGTGATTGTTAACTCATACATGTATCAGCGCCGGGAGTTGCAGGCTTCGGTAGCAGAACAAAAGACCTTGCTGGCGGAGTTAAACCACCGGGTGAAAAACAACATGGCCATTATTGTAAGCC
>CAZMHW010000759.1:531-1917 GCA_964566105.1 uncultured Akkermansia sp. | reverse complement strand
CATACGGGTTGGATCTTCTCCTTCGCGTTTAAAAGGATAAATACCGGCGGTGTAAGGGAATTCGCCCGGAAAATTTTCCCTCAGGCTCCATTTTAAAATATCCCCCCAGCCGGAGTATTTTGGTACAGATACTTTTGGAATTTGTGAATGAGATAAACTTTCGTAATGTGTTTTAATTTTAATTTCCTTATCACGTACCTTAAAGATGTAGTACTCGTCCATGTAACGTTTTTTCTTTTCGTCAAAGGTTTCGAGTGTTTTTAAGTTACGGGGATCAATGTCCAGCCGGATCAATTCCGATTGCTCTTCCAGAGTTTTAATAATCCTGTCTTTATCTTCTATTTTAGAATCTTTTAAGGTAGTAATGGTGCTACGAATGCTCTGCAACTTAATAGCAATGTTAGCCTGGTCGTTGGCCCATTTATCGTAAGTGCGCGAAGCTTCAGAAATCTCACTCAAATAACGGGTACGGTTGGGTGGAATGATGTAGATCTTCTCACTCATTTCGTCCGTAATTTTAAAAGTAGATACCAGGTTGCAATGTGTTTTCTCAACCAGTTTATCCATCAATGCTTTGTAAAGGGTGTTCGTTCCCGGATCGTTAAACTGAGAGGCAATGGTGCCGTATACAGGAATGTCTTCGTCTTTAATTTCCCAGAGATTATGGTTGCGCTTGTATTGTTTTTTTACGTCGCGTAAAGCATCAAGGGCACCACGTTTATCGAATTTATTAATGGCAACAATATCCGCGAATTCCAGCATGTCAATTTTTTCAAGTTGCGTCGCGGCACCAAATTCGGGCGTCATGATGTACAAACTCATGTTGCTATGTTCGATGATCTCGGTATCACTTTGACCAATACCTGCTGTTTCAATAATAACCAGATCGAACCCTGATACTTTCAAAATATCAATGGCATCCTGAACGTATTTGCTTAAGGCCAGATTGCTTTGGCGTGTGGCCAGGGAGCGCATGTATACGCGTGGGTTTTTGATAGAATTCATACGGATCCTGTCGCCCAGTAATGCTCCGCCGGTTTTACGTTTACTAGGATCTACAGAGACAATACCAATATGTTTGTCGGGGAAATCCAATAAAAAGCGACGTACCAGCTCATCAACCAAAGAAGATTTTCCGGCTCCGCCTGTTCCGGTGATTCCAATAACCGGCGTAGTAGATGTTTTTGCTTGTTCACGGATTTTGTTGAGAACAGCTTTGCTTTCTTCGTTAAAATTTTCGGCAGCGGAAATTAAACGGGCAATAGATTTGTGATCCTTTTCTTTTAAATGAAGCACTTCCCCATTCAGGTGTTCGCCGGTAGCAAAATCACTTTGTTTCAGCACATCGTTAATCATGCCCTGCAAACCCAGAGAGCGGCCATCGTC
>CAZMHW010000759.1:0-521 GCA_964566105.1 uncultured Akkermansia sp. | reverse complement strand
AATGCGGGCAATTCCATAATTGTGAAGGTCTTCAATTTCAGAAGGAAGAATAGTTCCACCTCCACCACCAAATATTTTAATATGCCCGCAACCACGCTCTTTTAAGAGATCATACATGTATTTAAAATACTCATTGTGCCCCCCCTGATAGCTGGTAATCGCAATGGCATTGGCATCTTCCTGAATGGCACAATCCACAATTTCCTGAACACTTCTGTCGTGCCCCAGGTGTATAATTTCGGCTCCTGTGCTTTGCATCACACGACGCATAATATTTATAGCAGCATCGTGTCCATCGAATAAAGCAGCGGCAGTAACAATACGAATTTTGTGTTTGGTCTGGTAAGGTTTTGTTTCTATCATCATCAATCGTTTAGAGGGATAAATTTAGCAGATTTAAGCCAATTTTTTTAATTTTTGAGCTAAAATCGGGATTTAAGAGTGGTAGATTAAAGAATCTTACTCTTTTTTAAGAATAAGTACGCGGTAATAGAAAATACCAACAAACAAAAAGCCCAACG
>CAZMHW010000758.1:0-1919 GCA_964566105.1 uncultured Akkermansia sp. | reverse complement strand
GCCATATATACCATGCCGCAAGGCAATAAGCCGTTTAGTAAACCTATAAGGAACAAGGATTTTTTTCCTTCTTTGGAAAAAAGACCGGACAGTTTGTTTTTAAGAGTAGCGAAGGCTTTGTATATTTTTGAACTTCCACCAAGGTCCGATAGTGTCACCGGGAAGATGAGTCCTGCTAAAATAAGCGCGCCTAAAAAGATGGAAAGGAATTGTTGGTAACCGAAAAAGGCAACGGATTGACCGAGGGATCCAAAAATAAGACCGAAGGCAGCGTAAGTAAGAACGCGGCCCAGGTTATAGAGTGCAATGTGAAGTATTTTATTGGCCTGACTTAATTTGCCAATTGGGAGAGCCAGGGCAATCGGGCCACACATGCCTATGCAATGAAAACTTCCGAGGAAGCCCAGGGATATGGCGGCCAGTAGAAATGCCATTATTGAAAATTGATGACGGCTTCTTTGTAGTAATTTTTTCCTTTACTGCTAAAAGCTACTTTCATTCTGTAAACTCCTTTTACAAAGCTTTGATCCTTGATAAGCTGTTTGCCTTCCGCATTGGTTTTAATATCAATGGTTCTGTCTTTGCTTGCATCAGAGGGTCTGAAAAAAGTAACGTTTCCTTTCAGGTCTGCGCTCAATACTTCCGCGGGAATAACAAGTTCAACCGCTTTATCCAGAACGTTGTACTCAATGGCTGCCGTTAAGGCATTGGCATTGTTCTCGGCGTTTAACTGATCCTGGAATTTAAGTTCCTTTGCGTAATAGTCTTTCGACTCGAGTTCAACATTCTGACCAAAACAGGTAAAAGCGAGCACAAGGATAAGACCTACAAAACTCAGATATAATACGGCTATTTTTGTTCCCCAGTTCATGTTATTTAGTTTTAAAGTTATAATTCAAAATGCAAGATTCAAAATTCAAAGGATCGGTTTTTTATTCGGTTGGACCTAAGAAGTTCGTTTTAATGGTTTTAACTTTTTTGTTATTGGTATAAATACCCAGTACGAGTTTGGTTTTGCGTTGTTTTACCTGTGATCTGTTCAGGTAAACAAAAAATTCTCCCTGAAACATACCTTCCTGTTTTACACCCAGTGCTTTTCCTACCACTTCCACTTTACCTTCCATGTTTTCAATTCGCACATCCACCGGCATACTGTCGCGGGTTTTATTGATCAGTTTAATGGTGTACAGATTGCTGATCTGGTTGTTTGGTTGTTCCTGGTACAACATACCTTTGGCACGTAAAACAGTAGCATCGTAATCGGAGCGGGTGGTGAGTAAAAATGTTTCAATACCGATCAACACCAAAAGAACAGCGCTGTATGCTTTCATACGTGTGGTAAAACGCAGTTTCTTTTTCTCGGCGATGCCTTTTTCGGAATCGTAACGAATCAGTCCTTTCGGCAGTTTAACGCTTTCCATCATCTGGTCGCAGGCGTCAATACAGGCTGTACAGTTCACACATTCGAGTTGTGTTCCGTTCCTGATATCGATACCGGTAGGACAAACTTTTACGCACAAACCGCAATCAATACAATCGCCTTTGGTAACGTCTGTTTTTTTGGTGTATTTGTGACGGGGTTCTCCGCGCACATAATCGTAGGCCACTACAATACTTTCTTTATCGAGCAATACACCCTGCATCCGGCCATACGGACAAACAATGAGGCAAACCTGTTCACGGAACCAGGAATACACAAAAAAGAACACCGTTGTAAAAATGAGTATAGCGGCGAAGCCACCTTTGTGATTTGTAATGGGTTCGGTAGCTATTTTAATCACATTGTCCATTCCTATCAGATAAGACAGGAATGTATTGGCGATCAAAAACGACAAAGCGAAAAATAAAATATACTTAATACTTCGTTTAGTTATTTTTTCCCGGTTCCAGGGCATTTTTTTGAGGGCCTTCTGGTAAGG
>CAZMHW010000757.1:0-1920 GCA_964566105.1 uncultured Akkermansia sp. | reverse complement strand
CCCCATTCAGAATACCCGTTACCAGTCTGAACAGTACCAGTTTAATAACATTGGCCGATACGCCTTTAAGGTAAACAAAGACATAACAAATCCGCTACTGGATGTTACTTTTGATGGTGTCCGTATTTTGAACGGCGATATGGTTTCGGCCCGGCCTAACATATTAATTACTCTAAAAGACGAAAATAAATTCCTGGCGCTTAACGACACGGGTGCCTTTACCATCTACCTGCAAAGACCCGATCAGAGTTTGCAACAAAGGATCTATTTTGGTCAAACCCTGCAGTTTACACCTGCAGACCTTCCAAAAAACAGTTGCAGCATCCATTATAATCCCAACTTTAATGTGGATGGAAAATACACACTCATTGTTCAGGCAAAGGATAGAAGTAAAAATGCTTCCGCTTCTCAGGATTACAGAATACAATTTGAAATCGCCACCAAACCCAGTGTGACGCAGGTATTAAATTATCCAAATCCCTTTAGCACCAGCACCCGTTTTGTTTTTACGCTCACAGGAAGTGAGGTGCCGGAAGTATTTACCATACAAATATTGACGGTAAGTGGTAAACTGGTGCGTGAAATTACGCGTGCCGAATTAGGTAACCTGCACATTGGCCGCAACATTACCGAGTATGCCTGGGATGGCCGCGATACTTACGGCGATCGCCTGGCTAATGGAGTCTACCTTTACCGTGTACTCACTAAACTTAATGGAGAAAACATTGAGAAAAACGCTTCCGGAGCCGATAAGTTCTTTGTTAAAGATTTTGGAAAAATGGTTCTCATGCGTTAAGGCAATACTCGGCAAAAATGTCTATTTTACAGGCAAATACGACCAAATAATTGTTATTTTTGCCGACTATGAACACGACTAAAAAAGTGCAGAGCCAACCCATTAAAAATCCTAAAACCTCTTATGAAAAATTTGAGAACTGGGCGGCCCGCAACGACTCAAAGATTTTTTATACCCTGTTGATCGCTTGTTTGTTTTTATCCTTTATCTCCTTTAACGCCCGTATCAGTGAAGCCCATGACGACGCCCTTTACCTGGAAGGTGGCTGGAGGTATGTAAACGAATTTCCAACTTATTTTTACACTCAGAATGCTCCACTCTACCCCATGTTTCTGGGCTTGCTCATTAAGGTACTGGGCTTTAAACTTATTCTCTTCAAATTGTTTTCGGTACTCTTTAATGCACTGGGTTTTGTATTGTTTTATAAAGCGCTTAAAGGTAAAGTTCCCGCTATTGTCTTTATCCCGGTGGCAGTGTTCCAGGCCTGCAATCACCTGATCATTTATTACGCCAGTATGACCTTTACCGAGGCATTCTATTTCTTTCTGCAAGGTCTCTTTTTCTTTTATGCTGTAAAAATTGTAGAACTGGTGGCTAAAGAAAATGTGAATATCAAAGCCCAGTTAAAAACCTGGTTGGTGTTTGGCCTCAGTTTGTTTCTGATCAGCACGGCGAAAAGTTCAGCAATTGTCGTAATTCCAGCGGTGCTTTTGTATTTTGCCCTCGAAAAAAACTGGAAAGCAGCCGGCGTAGCTCTTGGCAGTTACCTGGTATTTAAAATTCCTTACGAACTGATTGTAAAAGCAGTATGGAATGCACAAAATCAGTTTAAAGGACAGAGTAAAATTTTATTGCAAAAAGATCCTTACGACAAATCTTTGGGAGACGAAGATTTTTTTGGGTTTATTCAACGATTCATTGACAATTGTAATCTTTCTTTTGGGAAACGTTTTTACCAACTTATTGGCTGGAGAGATGAAGCCAGTTTCGAAGTGTACGGACTTATTACCATTCTAACGATTGCACTGGCCTTGTTTGGATTTTGGAGATTGGTAAAGGATAAAAATAAAAACATGATTTTGATAACCTTATTCACAGGTGCTCAGATTGTATTGTCCTTCATC
>CAZMHW010000756.1:0-1921 GCA_964566105.1 uncultured Akkermansia sp. | reverse complement strand
TTATATCAAAGATCTGGTGGAAGAAATAAAAAACTCACTGCAAATCAAAAAAGAAGTTCAGATTCATACCCACATTGAAGATGTAAAACTGAACATTGCCACTGCTATTCCTTTAGGGCTTATCTTAAACGAATTAATTACCAATTCCTTTAAGCACGCTTTTCACGACATCACTAAACCTGAAATAAAGATAAACTTACTCCATACAGCGCAAGGTATGATTAAACTCACGGTAAAGGACAATGGAAAAGGTTTTGCGGACAGCCATAATCCTAAACCCGAAAGTCTGGGACTAATTCTGATCAACAGTTTGTGCGAACAAATAGACGGAACTCATTTTTTTGAATACAACAAGGGGCTGGAGTTTTCTGTATTGTTTCCTGGTGTTTTAAAAGGATGAAAATGAAGTGAATTTACCAAATTAAAAAAGCCCGGAATTAGTGCCGGGCTTTTAGTTTAGTTAAGAGTATATGCGATTAGGTTTTTGTTTTGGTAAACTTGTCGGCCATTTTAATAGCCTCGTATAAATTTACCAAACCTGCAGTTTTACTAAGTTTCTCGAATTTAACGAGTTCGTCTTTAGTACCAGGTTTAATTACTTTTTTTCCTTTGTAGGTTTTTACACTACTCTTCATCAAAATCTTTTTAATTTGCTCCGGTGTCAGACTAGGGTAATAGGATTTTAAAACCGCCGCTACACCGCAGGCAACCGGAGAAGCCATGCTGGTTCCGCTGGCGTCTTTGTAACCGTTTTTAGGGGTGGTTGAATAAATATCCACTCCGGGAGAGAAGAGATCTACTGTTTTTTTACCGTAATTTGAAAATGGAGCTACAATCTTATCATCTGCCTGCCAGCTTAAAGCGCCAACATCCATAAAGTTAGGAGCCTCGCCTTTGCCTTCAAATTTTTTGCAAGGGTAATGTGTCACCACATCAATATCCTCACCGTCGTTTCCTGCTGCGTGAATTAAAAGTACTCCTTTACTTTCCGCGTATTTTACAGCATCGTCTACCACTTTTTTATCCCAGCTGTATTTTTTTCCAAAACTCATGTTTAAGATCTTGGCACCATTGTCTACTGCGTAACGGATAGAGTTGGCCACGTCCTTGTCACGCTCGTCACCTGCAGGTACACAGCGGATAGCCATGATTCTGACATCGGCGGCTACACCGTCCATACCTATACCATTATTTCTGCTGGCTGCAATAATTCCCGCTACGTGTGTGCCGTGAAAACTGTCAGGACCATTACAATCGTTATTGCCGTAGTATCTTTTGTTTGAATTAGAATAATCGTCACCCACAATACTTCTCGGGTCAAACTCCATATTTAAACCATACTCTACATAAGATTTGTATTGATTAAAACCATCTTTTATTTCTCCAATAACAGCATCCAGATCAGCTCCGTTGGAGTTTTTCAGGATGTTGGTGGCAATGGCTTTCATTTTAATATCGTTTTTCTCAGTCGCTGAAAACTTGTCCAATTCGGTAAGTGTTATTTTATCCACTTTTTGTTCGGATTTAATTTTACTGCTCAACCCCCCTAGACCTTCACTTAAAAACTTCAGTTGATTATAACCTCCTTCAAATTTGTCTTTGGTTTTGGTGTAGTCTTCTTTCACCGCGGTGTACAATTTAAATTCAGCTTTTTCCTCTTTGGTTTTAAAATCCGCTTCGGTCTTGCCTTCGTATTTCGGTTTTAATTTGCGCATAAGACGGGTCATTTCGAGATTATCGTCGTTTACGTTTTTGCCGTCTTTACCGCCAATAAAATTCCAGCCGTGAATATCGTCGATGTAACCGTTTTTGTCGTCATCAATTCCATTGCCGGCTATTTCTCCCGGGTTAGTCCACATGACGCCTTTCAGGTCTTCGTGGTTAAAATCCACACCGCTGTCAATAACACCCACAATAATGG
>CAZMHW010000755.1:0-1923 GCA_964566105.1 uncultured Akkermansia sp. | reverse complement strand
CTTATCCAGTTAATGTTTGATGCGAAAGCAGTTGATAGAGCGTAAACCGATAAAGGAAATGAGGATAGAAGATTTTGAATAGTTCCGGTTTCGGGTACACCATTCCATGCCCCTTCAATTCTGTTGCCCGAAATATCAACAGCGATTGGCCTTACTCTCCATATAATGTAGCCCCTTTCATAATTAAGAGGAATTTTGAAAAAATTAAAAGGGGTGATGATGCGCGTGGCATCGTTCCTGAAATTGTAGTTTAAGTTGGCGGCACTTTTTGGACTGCTGGCAAAACTGGAGGGATTAAAATCATAGTCATCTACATAGGTGTATTCCAGTTCATATTCATTAGAACCCTTTACAAAATCCCAGTCTACTTTTAGTTCGTTATCTGAAGATGAAATAGCATTGTTGTATTGACCGGAAACAAGACCTGAACCTCCCTGAGTAAATGGATATGCTTTATTGGTACTTACTTCAACCTCCATATAGGTGTCGTCTAAAGAAAAATTATTAATTGGAGAATTCGCAGCGTCGAAGGTTTGAAAACTTACATTGGAAACTTTTATTTTGTAGTAACCTGAAAAAAGAAGCTGAGCTTTATCCTGGTATCGGGTGCGCTCTGCAGGGTCGTAATTAATTTCAAGTTGCTGTCCGGTAAGAATGGTAACAACTTGTGTAGCGCTGGTGAGTGTTATATCAAAAGTGGCCTTGGTTCGAAAATAGGTATGACCAAGATGTTTATCGGCATCAAAACCAAGTTCTACAATTACTTTATTGGATAAAATGGAAAACCCGCTCGCCCAGGTACCTGAACTGGTGTATTTGTCGTCCAGGGATTGAATGGAAGCGCCTGGGACTTGCAGCGCGGGACCATAGGCTCTGAAGTTACGCGTTTCGTCGTCCGCCAGAATATTGAGTGGTAGCAGACACAGAAATAAACCCAGCAGGGCAGCTAAAATGGTTGTGGGGTTCAATAATTTCATATTACAAAACAATTAGTTTATAATTTTTAAATTTTTGACTGAGTTCTATTTTTTTATTTTCTTTTTTCTGGAGAACCCTATCTGTAGTGAAAGTGGAGGGTTTAAAAACAGGGTTAACGACATAGTCTTTATAATCCACTCTCATGGTAATCGTACTTAATTTTTCCTCGTCACGCTTTACTTTTCTCTTTTCCCAGTAGGTTAATTGTGTGTAGGTATAAACCTTTTTTTTCATATTCAGGCCAATTTTCATCCGGGTGATTTCTCCTTCATTATAGAATACTTCGTATTCTTTTATTCCATTGCTGTTTGAAACCAGTTCAATTTTGTCGATGTATTGTTTCAGGCTATCAAATTTTTCGGCGAAAACTTTGTACATTTTGTCTACTTCGTTGTCTTTATCTTGATCAGAAAGGGCTTTCTTAGCTTTATGTTTCGAATAATAGACGCATTTATCCCGGTTATTAATCTTGACGGTTTCGGTCTCGTTTTCAATTATCTCAATATCTGTTTCCTGAATAAAATTGAGTTTATTTGACTCGTAATTAACCATTACCTGACGTGTTTGATAGGCTTTAGTGAGCAGGTCGTCTATAAACAGGGAATACTGAAGGCGAACACTGTAACTCTTCGTTTTTTCCATGTTTTTGCTCACTTCAACCATATCCTTCTTGAAATCACTTTGGGAAAAAACACTTAAATAGCCAAGTTGTAAAACGACTATGATACACCAGATTTTCATTACTATTTTTTTAAATTTTTGCGTGTTTCACTAACTGTATAAACACCGTTTACAGTTTCTTTTTTACCTCTTACCAACGCACCTTCATTATCGTACTCTAAATAGGTGGCAAAATTTTGGTCATCGAGTTGTGCCCATGGTTTTAGGGTTTTAGGGTCGTATACAGTTGCTAACAGGGTTGAATTATAGGGTTGAACCCTAAAG
>CAZMHW010000754.1:0-1928 GCA_964566105.1 uncultured Akkermansia sp. | reverse complement strand
ACTATATTGTCACCACACATGATATTCTGTTTAATGACTTTAAATCAGAATTTTCATTTTTATACAGATTTTCGAGAAATTTTCTTTTTAAATACAGCATTAAACACGCTGCTGTGAAAACGACCGTTTCTGAATATTCCCGGGAGAGAATAGACTTACATTACCACCTGAACAAAGATCAGATTTCTGTAATCCCCAATGGGGTAAATGAGAAGTTCTTTGCTCCTTTTAACAGAACAGAAGCCCGGGAGTATGTTTCAAAAAAATACGGCATTTCCAAGTTCATTTTATATGTAAGCAGAATTGAACCTCGAAAGAATAATGCATTATTGCTTGAAACTTATCTTGCATCTAAACTATATGAGAAGAATGTGCAATTAGTATTTATCGGTAAAACATCGATCAGGTATAAAACTCTGGACAATGCTATTGCGGCTATGCCTGAAGAAGCCAGAAAAAAATTCTTTTATATTGAACAAATGAATGAAGAGGATCTGATAAAATTCTATCAGGCGGCTGAGGTGTTTGTTTACCCGTCGAAGGCTGAAGGTTTTGGAATACCCCCGCTAGAAGCTGCAGCACTTAGAACACCTGTTCTCTGCTCGAACAAAACAGCTATGAGCGATTACACTTTTTTTGGCGACAATCTATTCGACCCTGAAAATAAAGAAGAACTGGCCGTTAAACTGGATAAAATTTTGTCGGGAAAAGATTCAGCTAACTACGATGTTATTTCGGAACAAATAAAACTAAAATATGATTGGAAGACAAGTGCGGAAAACCTCTTTAGCCTTATAAAAAAACTGTATCCGAAATTATGAAAGCAGGAAGGTCGATCGAAACTTGTGTGGCTCTCAGTAAGAAAGAATGCCCACAAAATAATTGGTAATTGGTGTTGAAGAAACTTTAGACAAAGACTATGAAAATTGCAATACTTGGCACAAGGGGAATTCCGAACAACTATGGAGGTTTTGAACAACTGGCGCAATATTTATCGTTGGGTTTAATGGAGAAGGGACATGAAGTTTACGTTTACAGTTCGCACAAACACGTGTACAAAGAAAAACAGTGGAGGGGCGTACACATAATTCATCAGTATGACCCGGAGAAAAGTATTGGAACGATTGGCCAATTTATCTACGATCTTAATTGTGTTGTAAACTCCCGGAAACAAAAGTTTGATGTTATTTTGAATTTAGGTTATACCAGTAGTTCAATCTGGATGAAGTTATTTCCCAGAACGTCTAAAATAATCACCAACATGGATGGGCTGGAATGGAAAAGGACAAAATACAGCAGGAAAGTACAAGCTTTTTTGAAATACGCCGAAAGTCTGGCTGTAAAGAATAGCGACGATCTTGTATCTGATTCGCCCGCTATTAAGAACTATATCTTTAAAAAATATCAGAAGTCGTCTGCATTTATAGCTTATGGTGCCAATTTATTCGAAACTCCCGATAATGCAGCATTAGATAACTTAAATGTTAAAGCTTTTGGTTACAATATGCTTATAGCACGCATGGAACCTGAGAATAATATCGAAACAATTCTGGACGGGGTCGACGCGGCGAAATTGAACTACCCATTTCTTGTCATCGGGAGTGTTAATAATAAATTCGGACTTTATTTAACGAAAAAATACAGTAATAATCCGCAGATTCGTTTTTTAGGTCCCATTTATGATGAAGGTGTGATAAATAATTTGCGGTATTTTTCAAACATCTATTTTCATGGCCATTCCGTTGGTGGAACAAACCCTTCGTTGTTGGAGGCCATGGGTTGCAAAAGTCTTATAGCTGCCCACGACAACGAGTTTAACCGCGCTGTGCTGGGAACAGACGCATATTATTTCACAGAAAGCCGGGATATTGTTAAATTAGTACACCACTTTGAGAGGACAACTGAAGAGAATACGCTCTACATAACGA
>CAZMHW010000753.1:0-1928 GCA_964566105.1 uncultured Akkermansia sp. | reverse complement strand
TATTGGCCAAACCCACCACGCTAAATGCTTCGTTCAATTCAAAGTACTGAATATCGCTCATTTTTAAGCCTGCTTTTTCAACTGCTTTTGGCACAGCAAGACTTGGGCTGGTAGTAAACCACTCCGGCGCTTGTTCTGCGTCAGCGTAAGCTTTAATTTTTGCAATTGGTTTTAAGCCGAGCGCTTCCGCTTTTTCCTTACTCATGAGTACCAGGGCGGCAGCTCCGTCGTTCATGGTGCTGGCGTTGGCCGCGGTCACAGTTCCGTCTTTTTGAAACACCGGTTTTAAAGTAGGGATTTTTTCAAAATTTACGTTTTTATACTCTTCGTCTTCTACAAAATCAATATCCCCTTTTTTGGTTTTCACGGTTACGGGAATTACTTCCTCCTTGAACTTACCTGCGCTCCAGGCGGCTGCCGAGCGTTTGTAGGATTCAATGGCAAAGGCATCCTGTTCTTCACGTGTAAATTTCATGTCCTTGGCGCATAACTCCGCACAATTTCCCATCGGAAAATTTCCATACACATCGGTTAAACCATCTTTAGCCAACCCGTCTACTAACACACCATTGCCGTATTTTGCGCCCCAACGGGTGCTTTCAGAATAATACGGAACCTGGCTCATGTTTTCCATACCACCCGCTACTACGATGTCGCTGTCGCCTAACAAAATACTTTGAGTGGCCAACGCGATTGATTTCATGCCACTGGCACATACTTTATTAACGGTGGTACAATTTACACTGTCCGGTAATCCTGCAAATTTTGCTGCCTGACGGGCCGGAGCCTGACCAAGATTGGCCTGCAACACAGAACCCATGTACACTTCGTTTACCAATTTACCATCGAGTTTAATCTTTTCAAGAGCCGCTTTGATAGCGCTTGCTCCTAATTTAGTTGCCGGTACCCCTGCTAAAGTTCCTCCAAAAGAACCCATTGCGGTTCTCACTGCCGATACTACATATACTTCTTTCATTGTTCTTGATTTAGTTCGTGATTGATTTAAAAAGGAGCCAATTTACGCATTATTTCCTCCCGATTTTTGGAAGGGGGTTGATATAGTTGATAAAATTAGCCTTTCTTAAACATTGTATCTTTAATTTATGTCCTGAACTCAGCCGAACCCCAGAAATAAAATAGCTATTTTTATACACTCAAATGTTAATGCTGGAAAAACAGATATGAATGGTGTGGTAATAAAGTCGACCGGTAGCCGGTACCTGGTAAAATCAGGAGATACCACCTACGATTGTGTGTTAAAGGGTAAAATCCGGCTGGAAGACCGTAAAACCACCAACCCCATTGCGGTTGGCGACCTGGTGGATTTTGATCTGGAAGAAAATGGAGAGGCCTCCATTAAAAAAATTCATCCACGAAAAAATTACATCATCCGCAAATCCATCAACCTCAGTAAAAAAACGCAAATTCTGGCAAGCAATCTTGACCAAACCATATTAATAGCAACACTTGTGTCGCCAAGAACCAGTCTGGGTTTTATTGACCGTTTTTTGATTACCGCAGAAGCATACGGTATCCCGGCAAAAATCATTTTTAATAAATGTGATCTGCTCGATGAACACTTACAGGACCTTCAACGGGAAATTATCTCCATCTACACAAAAATTGGTTATCCCTGCTTTGAGGTGAGCAGTTACGACCACAAACAAATAGAAGAATTAAGGGTGATTTTTAAAGGGCAAACCACGCTCGTTGCAGGACATTCAGGAGTAGGCAAGTCTACTTTTATCAATGCTCTGGAGCCAGGCTTAAATTTAAAGACGGGCGAAATCTCTTCAGCCCATGCCAAAGGAATGCATACTACCACTTTCGCAGAATTACATCCTTTGAGTTTTGGCGGAAGCATTATTGATAGTCCTGGAATTAAGGAATTAGGCTTGGTGGAAATGAAAAAAGAAGAAGTAGGACAT
>CAZMHW010000752.1:1318-1933 GCA_964566105.1 uncultured Akkermansia sp. | reverse complement strand
CTCTCCCACTCTGCATGGCATCTACAAGATCAGCCGTATTTACACATTTACCACGGGCCGTATTAATAAAATAAATATCCTTTTTAAATTGCCGCAGGAAAGTCGCATTTACGAGGTAAGAAGTTTCGTCGGTTAAAGGAAGGTGCAGACTTAAAATATCGCATTCATCAAACACCTCTGCCATACTGCTTTCTTTTACATAACTGTTACCAAAGCCCTTTCTATATTTGTCGTAGGCCAAAATTTTACAGTCGAAACCCGATAGTTTTTTTGCAAAAGCCGAACCCATATTACCGTAACCAATAATACCAACGGTTTTCCCCTTAATTTCATAACCTCTGTTTTCCGCTCTCAGCCATATCCCCTGCCTTACCTCCTTGTCCGCCTTTTTTAGGTTATTCAGCAGCATCAGCAACATGCCCAAAGCGTGTTCGCCTACAGCATCCCGGTTTCCCTCCGGCACACATACACTCTCAATATGTCTGCTCCGCGCATAATCCACATCAATATTCTCCATGCCCGCTCCTACCCTGCCAATACATTTGAGGCGCGGACATCTGTCTATAAGCATTTTGTCAATTTTAAAACGACTGCGGATCACCAGAGCGTCATATT
>CAZMHW010000752.1:0-1308 GCA_964566105.1 uncultured Akkermansia sp. | reverse complement strand
AGCTCTAGCAGCTCTTTCACTGACTTGTCCCAATAAAGATGGCATTCAAAGCCCTGAGCCAGAAGTGTTTCGTGAAGAACCGGGTGATTAGAATCGGTAAATAAGATGCGCATAGAAAGGAATAATGGATTTTACAACAGTTCGGACGCTAATTTGCCTACAAATGTTTAATTAATTGAAAATGAATTGTGTTAAAGAATTAACAATTACCTAACAGACCTCTTGTTTAAAATTGATGTTTATTCTTATTAACATTCGGGAAGCCCTGAAAACCCTGTTAATAATAGGCTGGCACATGTGTACAATATTTATACACAAGTTATGAATATTGCGTAAATTTATTTGAAGCAATTTTATTGCACATTTGCCTCCCACACTTTTTATGAATCAAGACAATCAAAATAAGACCCGGAAAAGAATTTTAACTTCATCAGCACCCAACTCGAATGAAATAGGAAAATTACCACCACAAGCAGCAGAACTGGAGGAAGCAGTTCTGGGTGCCATGTTACTCGAAAGAGAGGCGCTGAGCACTGTTATCGATATTTTAAGTCCCGAAGCTTTTTACAAAGAACAAAATGGCCGCGTATTTAACGCCATGATCGCTTTATTTAATCGTTCAGAGCCGGTCGACATCTTAACTGTAACACAGGAATTAAAACGTACAGGAGAACTCGAAATCGTTGGTGGAGCCTATTATGTATCTGCTCTTACCAACCGTATTGCATCTTCAGCCAACATCGAATTCCATGCCCGTATCGTGGCTCAAAAATATTTGCAGCGCGAACTCATCCGTTTAAGCACCGAAACCATTAAGGTTGCTTACGAAGACAGCACGGACGTGTTTGAATTATTAGACGAAACCACCAAAAATATTTTTGAGATTCTCGACTCAAACGTGCGTAAACAGCACGATAAAATGAGTACGCTCATTGCCAAAGCCATTACCGAAATTGAAAGCGCGGCCAATCAAAAAGACGGTTTGCTGGGTGTACCAAGTGGTTTTACAGCCATGGACAGAATTACCGGGGGCTGGCAGAAATCCGACTTGCTTATTCTTGCGGCCCGTCCTGGTATGGGTAAAACCGCCTTTGTGGTTTCCATGGCCAAGAATGCTGCCGTAGAATTCAACAAACCTGTTGCAATCTTCAGTTTGGAGATGAGTAGCTTACAATTGGTGAAACGTTTGATCTCCAGCGAAACGGAGATTGCTCAGGACAAAATTTTAAAAGGTAATTTAGATAACCACGAATTTGTTCAACTCAACGAACGTATTAAAAAATTAGCGGTGGCCCCTCTGTTTATTGA